>NZ_JBEQCS010000029.1:0-30692 GCF_046054195.1 Celerinatantimonas sediminis | reverse complement strand
TGTGGAAGGATTCGAACCTCCGACCGCCTGGTTCGTAGCCAGGTACTCTATCCAGCTGAGCTACACACGCGTTGAAACAATTATACCACTAAATGATGGCGGTGAGGGAGGGATTCGAACCCTCGATAGGGCTATAAACCCTATACTCCCTTAGCAGGGGAGCGCCTTCAGCCTCTCGGCCACCTCACCGCGATTCGGGTGCAGATATTACTGCCTTAAAAAATATAGTCAAACTTTTTTTAATAAATCCTGATCGTTCGGTTAGCAAACAACCAGTTTGATCACAGCTCATCCATTATGAGGCAAAATATTGCCTTCGGTAAGACCATTATAAAGCGCATTACAGCAATAAAAATTGCTCGTCAACCCACTCAAAAAATTATTTCTAGTTCTTATTCAAAAGGCCAGAGAAAAATCTCTGGCCTTAAAAATGAAAAGGAAGCCGAAGCTTCCAAATTTTTATTCCGTTTAGAGCCGGAAGCTAAAATCTTTCTGTTTAGCTATTCGCGGCTTGACTGGCCTTTTTTTCGGCCTGGATCCGCATGTAAATCTCTTCACGATGGACAGAAACTTCTTTTGGAGCATTTACACCAACACGAATCTGGTTACCTTTGACACCCAAAACAGTGACGGTGACATCGTCACCAATCATGAGAGTTTCCCCTACTCGACGAGTTAAAATAAGCATTCGTTGCTCCTTAAATCCTGAAAAATTCGCCTAAAACAGATGGTACTATCATAAAGCTTTTTGCGAGATAGACTCTATATAGATAATCCAATATCGTAATAGCTAGATATTCTCTTCTTTGGCTACATTTTCTAACCCGAATGCCCGATGCAGTGCTCGAACACCCAGTTCTAAGTATTTCTCATCAATAATGACTGAGACTTTTATCTCAGATGTAGAAATGAGTTCCATATTAATCCCTTCTTGACCAAGCGTATCAAACATCGTTCTGGCCACCCCAGGGTGGTTCATCATTCCAACACCCACTATAGACAACTTAGCGATACGATCGTTCCCATGAACGACGCCAGCACCAAGATTTTTTGCTGTGAGTTCCAGCAGTTCTTTTGCTTTTGCATAGTCATTACGATTCAACGTAAAGGTAAAATCAGCAGTACCATCACCCATACTGTTTTGAACAATCATATCGACATCAATATGAGCCTGCCCAATAGGTTCAAGAATCGTCGCAGCGATTGCTGGTTTATCTGGAACCCCTAAAACTGTCAGGCTGGCAGTATCGCGCATAAAAGCAATACCAGAAATAATTGCTGATTCCATTCGCTTCCTCTCATAACTAATTAACGTTCCGGTACTATTTTCTTCAAATGAAGAAAGTACTCGCAATGGAACATTATATTTACCAGCAAATTCAACAGAGCGAATTTGCAAGACTTTTGCACCTAAACTGGCCATTTCCAGCATCTCTTCAAAAGTGATGCTATCTAATCGGCGAGCTCTGGGTTCAACGCGTGGATCGGTCGTATACACACCATCCACATCCGTGTATATCTGACATTCATCAGCTTTGACAGCAGCTGCAATCGCAACGGCTGTCGTATCACTACCTCCACGACCTAAGGTGGTGATGCTATTATCAGGAGCTCGGCCCTGAAAACCTGCAACCACAACAACGTTACCTTTATCTAATTGCTCACGAAGTTTCGAATCATCGACTTGGGTGATGCGAGCCTTGCCATGCGCATCATCAGTGTGCATGCGCAACTGATCGCCCGTCATCGAGACCGCATCACAGCCAATCTTTTGCAGCGCAATCGAAAGCAAAGCAATCGTCACCTGCTCTCCAGTTGAGACAAGTACGTCCTTTTCGCGAGCGCAGGCATTTTCATCGAGCTCATCTGCCATCGCCAGCAAACGGTTGGTTTCACCAGACATTGCAGAGACAACCACAACAATGTCATCACCGTTATCTCGATGGCGTTTCACTCGCTGTGCAACAGCTTCAATCCGCTCAAGAGAGCCAACTGATGTGCCACCATATTTTTGTACTAAAAGAGCCACAGTTAATCCTTATTCGTGAGCAATTATCAACTTAAAGGTTTTCAGCTAACCAAGCTTTAGCTGCTGCTAAGGCCTGTGGGAGCTGTTTAGGGTCAGAACCACCGGCTTGAGCCATATCAGGACGACCACCCCCACGGCCACCAACCACAGCAGCTGCGACATTAACCAAATCACCAGCTTTAACTTTTGCGGTCAGATCTTTGGTGACACCTGCGATTAAATTCACTTTATCGTCAGATGCGGTACCCAACACAATCACAGCACTATTAAGTTTAACTTTAAGGTCATCCAAAGTCGTACGCAGTGATTTTGCTTCAACCCCAGCTAAATCTGCAATTAGGACCTTCACACCATTGATTATTTCAACTTGATCAACAATGTTAGCCCCCACTTGAGCGGCTAATTTATCTTTTAGCTGCGAGAGTTCTTTCTCTAAAGAACGCGTATGTTCTTGATGCTGTAAAATACGCTGCGCGACGCTAAACAAATCACCTTTAAGCTCACCGGCTGCAGCGCTTAGTTGTTGCTGCATTTTCTGCACATAATCAAGCGCAAACTGCCCAGTGGTTGCCTCAATACGACGCACGCCCGCGGCAATACCTGTTTCATGGATAATTTTAAACAGGCCAATTTCACCGGTATTATGAACATGTGTTCCACCGCATAATTCGGTAGAAAACTCACCCATTTTCACAACGCGAACTTCATCACCGTATTTCTCACCAAACAGCGCCATTGCACCGGCTTGTTTAGCATCTTCAAGCCCCATGATAGTGGTAGAAACAGGTAGATTAGCGCGAATATTAGCGTTAACTAGATGTTCAATCTCTTCAAGAGTCTGCTCTTCAATGGCTTCAAGATGAGAGAAGTCAAAGCGTAGGCGCTGGGATTCAACTAGCGAACCTTTTTGCGCAACGTGATCGCCCAAGATTTGACGCAATGCAGCGTGGAGCAAGTGGGTCACTGAATGGTTCAGAGCAGTTGCCTGACGTTTACGCGAATCAACGCTCGCATGAACACTCATTCCAACGCTAAGTTCGCCTTCAGCGACTAACGCGTGGTGCACAATCGCATCACCAACTTTGGTGGTATCACCAACGCTTAACTGACCATTGTCAAAGCTCATTGAGCCAGTATCACCCGCCTGACCACCAGATTCAGCATAGAAAGGTGTTTTATCCAAAACGACTAAACATTCGCCTTGAGCACTGCTGACAGCATTACCATCAACAAACAGTGCAACGACCTTCGCATCGCTTTCTAGTTGCTGATAACCAATGAATTCGCTCTTTTCGTTGATCTGTAAACTTTTGCTGTAATCAACACGGAATTGACTGGCTTGTTTTGCTTGCTGACGCTGTTTTTTCATTGCCGCGGCAAAGCCATCGTGATCAACACTAAAGCCTCTTTCACGAGCTACGTCAGCGGTTAAATCATCAGGGAAGCCATAAGTGTCATACAGTTTAAAGACCACATCACCTGGAATTACCTTGGTTTGTAACTCACTTAATGCTTCATCTAAGATCTGCAAACCACGGTCAAGAGTTTTGGCAAACTGTTCTTCTTCTAGGCGCAATACTTTTTCGATGATGGCCTTTTGTGATTTAATTTCTGGATAGGCTTGGCCCATAATCCGAACCAAATCACCCACTAGTTTATAGAAGAATACTTCCCGACAGCCCAGTTTATTACCATGACGAACTGCACGACGAATAATACGGCGCAATACATAACCACGGCCTTCATTCGATGGCATAACGCCGTCAACAATGAGGAAACTGCATGAACGGATATGATCCGCAATGACGCACAATGATTTCGAAGCAAGATCGGTGGTTCCAATCACTTTAGCAGCTGAGCTAATCAAGTCTTGGAAAATATCAATTTCATAGTTTGAATGAACGCCCTGCATAATCGCCGCCATTCTCTCCAACCCCATCCCGGTATCAACAGATGGTTTTGGTAACGGCTGCAAATCGCCATTGCTCTGACGGTTAAACTGCATGAAGACTAAGTTCCAAATTTCAATGAAACGATCGCCGTCTTCTTCAGGAGATCCAGGAGGTCCTCCGGCTACTTCTTCACCGTGGTCATAAAAGATTTCACTACTTGGACCACAAGGACCGGTATCGCCCATCTGCCAGAAGTTATCCGATGCGTAGCGTTCGCCTTTATTGTCACCAATACGGATAATTTTTTCTGCTGGTAATCCTATCTCTTCATTCCAGATCCCAAAGGCTTCATCATCTTCGGCATATACCGTGACAAGTAGTTTTTCCTTCGGCAGCTCTAAAACCCCAGTTAAAAATCCCCAGGCAAAATGAATCGCATCACGTTTAAAATAATCTCCGAAACTGAAGTTACCCATCATTTCAAAGAAAGTATGGTGACGCGCGGTATAACCGACATTGTCGAGGTCATTATGTTTACCACCCGCTCGAACGCATCGTTGTGCGGTTACCGCTCGGGAATAATTACGTTTTTCCAATCCCAAAAAGATATCTTTAAATTGGTTCATCCCGGCATTGGTAAATAGCAGCGTTGGGTCATTATGTGGCACCAACGAGCTGCTCGGAACAATCTGGTGACCACGTTGTTGGTAGTACTCCAGAAACGCCGTCCGAATTTCAGCGGAAGTCATTTTCATTGATAAAGTCCTGATTCTTGCAATACTGCTGGTCAGAGTGAGTTATTAGCATCTGCCTAACTTGCCTTAGGGCTCGTGATAATTTTCAGCAAATACTACTCGTCATCCCCCCGCAAAGGTGAATGAGTAAATGAGGCACAATATAGCATGCACGCAGTTTCATAGAAAGATATGCACCGCCCTACATGAATAATTAAATAGCCCTTAAGCGTGATTCAACAAGATCCTAACCGCTGCTCAACAGGTTATAAGAGAGAGTCCAACCAATCACGGATTAAAGAGCCACTAAAGCCGCGTCGATATAAATAAGATTGGCAACGCTGCTTTTGCTTAAAATCATCTGGAACCGCATGATATTTTTTTTCAAAAGCTCGCTCTATCGCCTGCCACCAATCCCACTGCTCATCACCAATAACATCTTGGGCAATGTCACTGCTAATCCCTTTACCGATAAGATACTGGCGAATATAAGCGGCTCCATAACCACTTTGAATGCGAGAGCGAGTCAGGCTTAAAGCATACTCATAATCATCAATCCAGCCCTCAGTTTGCGCTTTATCTAGAGCCTGCTGGATATCCGTTGACGAATAGCCTTTGTCTTGAAGTTTATTTGAGAGCTGCGCGCGGCTATAACTTCGCCGAGATAATAACTCAACCATTGCGCCTTGCGCAGATAATGGTGCTCTTGGCTTCATTCTTACTCCTTTGCGCTAGATCGAAAAAGGGCCAATAAGGCCCTTTTTTAAGCTTTATTTACAAAGCTATTTTTCGCTAGAAGATTCCTGTACTGCTGTTTCTTCTTGCTCTTTTTCAGCTTT
Organism: Celerinatantimonas sediminis; assembly: GCF_046054195.1. Lineage (NCBI taxonomy): Bacteria > Pseudomonadati > Pseudomonadota > Gammaproteobacteria > Celerinatantimonadaceae > Celerinatantimonas > Celerinatantimonas sediminis. Next base: position 25,198 of record NZ_JBEQCS010000029.1, on the reverse strand, counting down.
TTCCGCTTTTAGCTGTTCTGGTTCTAGACCAGATTTACCCAATAATAAATCACGCAGTTTTGCTTCAATTTCTTCAGCGGCTTGTGGATGCTCGGTTAAATACTTACAAGCATTCGCCTTACCTTGGCCAATTTTAACGCCATTGTAACTAAACCAAGCGCCAGCTTTTTCCACTAATTTTTCTTTCACGCCTAAATCAATCAGCTCACCTAAGCGGTTAATGCCACCGCCATACATGATTTGGAACTCAGCCTGACGAAATGGTGGTGAAACTTTGTTTTTAACTACTTTCACTCGGGTTTCGTTACCTACGACTTCATCCCCATCTTTAACCGCACCAATACGACGGATATCTAAGCGCACAGATGAGTAGAATTTCAGAGCGTTCCCACCAGTTGTGGTTTCTGGGTTACCAAACATAACCCCAATTTTCATTCGGATCTGGTTAATGAAAATAGCTAAACAATTGGACTGTTTAATATTACCGGTCAATTTACGCAGTGCTTGAGACATTAACCGAGCTTGCAAACCGACATGGCTATCGCCCATGTCACCTTCAATTTCGGCTTTTGGCGTCAAAGCAGCAACGGAGTCAACAACGACAACGTTAACAGCACCAGAGCGCACTAACATGTCACAAATTTCAAGAGCTTGTTCCCCAGTGTCTGGCTGAGAAACCAGTAAATCATCAACATTCACACCTAATTTACGAGCGTAAATAGGATCAAGGGCATGTTCAGCATCGATAAACGCACAGGTTTTTCCCTGCTTCTGCGCTTCAGCAATGACCGATAGCGTTAATGTTGTTTTACCAGATGATTCAGGACCATAAATCTCAACAACACGGCCATACGGCAAGCCACCAATACCCAATGCGATATCCAGTCCCAATGAACCGGTTGAAACCGATTCAATATCCATCATCGCTGCGGCACCATCGCCCAAGCGCATAATAGAACCTTTACCAAACTGTTTTTCAATTTGACCTAGCGCGGCAGCCAGAGCCTTCTGTTTGTTTTGATCCATTCGATCCTCATCAAAGCTAATATTTGGCTTAACTGTTATTAAGTATACTGGTTATACATACAGTATCAAGTGGCAATTTTAATCATCATAACATTAACCGTCGCCGATGGCAGGGCCAAATAAATAGAGCCCCGTTGATGGGGCCCTATTGGCATTGTTATTAATCTTTTAAAAATAACTGATTAGGCGGCAAATGCATCCATCATTTCTTGGCGAATTTGTTCGGTAATCTGAGATTTTAATGTCATAAATTCAGGTGAAGTCTTGAGCGTATAATCACGAGGATGAGGGAAATCAACAGCAATTTCTGTTTTGATTCGCCCAGGGCGTGCACTAAATAAGGCCACCCGATTCGCCATAAAAATAGCTTCATCAATATCGTGAGTAACAAACATGACGGTGGTTTTTTCCTGCTCCCAAATCCCTAGTAATAACTCCTGCATCATCACTCTAGTTTGGTTATCCAACGCGCCAAAAGGCTCATCCATCAGTAAAATTTTCGGTGAATTTGCCAGCGCACGAGCAATGGCTGTACGTTGCTGCATCCCACCTGAAAGCTGTTTAGGATAATGCTCAGCAAAATCTTTTAAGCCAACTTTATTAAGATAATACTGACAAATTTCCTGCTGCTGCGCTTTTGATAAACCTTTTTCAACTAACCCATAGCAGATATTTTCAGCAACGGTTAACCAAGGGAACAAGGTGTAACTTTGAAAAACCATTCCTCGCTCAGCACCCGGCCCTGAAATAGGCTGGCGATTAAGTGATACCTGTCCGCCGGTCGGATCATCTAACCCTGCAACAATGCGCAATAAGGTCGATTTACCACACCCTGATGGCCCCAGTACCGTGACAAAATCGTTTTCATGAATCGAAAAATCAATGGGTGTTAAAGCTTGTACAGCACTTTGTCCTGGACTTTGAAATATCTTTGAGACTTGCTCAATTGCAACAAGTGGTGAACTCATGAATAACTCCAGGCAAATAGTTTACGGTTTGCTCGCTTAAACAATAGATCGCTAACAAGCCCAATAACCCCAATGGTAATAATCCCGAAAATAATTTGACCAGTATTAAGCAGTGACTGACTATCGACAATCATATGGCCAATCCCGCTTTGCGCCCCAATTAACTCGGCAACAATCACGTAAGTCCATGACCAGCCAAGTACCAAGCGTAAAGCTTCAGCGATATCAACTGCACTATGAGGAATAATCACTCGTTTAACGACACTGGCACGAGATGACCCCAGTGTATACGCCGCTTCGATTAAATCTTTACGGCAACTGCTAACACTCACAGCAACCATTAAAGTGATTTGGAAAAAAGAACCGATAAAAATAATCAGCACTTTTTGCATTTCACCGACACCGGCCCATAAAATCAGCAGTGGAATAAATGCCGAGGCTGGTAGATAACGACAAAAGGAAACAAATGGTTCTAATAGCGCTTCAATTGCCTTAAATGAGCCCATCATGATCCCAAGAGGAACCCCGATAATTGCTGACAAAATAAAGCCGCCAAATACTCGCGCAATAGTCACCCATACATCATGAGCAAAATTGTACTGAGTAAAGAGTTCAACCCCTTCTTCAAACATGGTGAACGGATCAGCCAAGAAGGTAGAAGAAACCATGCCGCTTAAAGTCACCAATGACCACAAAGCGAAAAACAGAATAAAGAAACTTATCCCAAGAATAATCCGCCACATGGGATGAACAGGTTGCAGTGGCCGAAACCACTGCTTTTTAGCTGATGAATCTTTAATTTTGACCTCGGACGATGTTGATTGAGAAACAGAAAGTTCGGCGTTGTTACTGAACGAACTGGCCATCGTAAATGTCCTCTATTTTAGGAAGTTTTGGCACGATACCTTCTTCTAACATGATTTTACCGGCTTGTTTGCTAAAGTTCTGCAATACGCCATGGAAGAATTGGCGGTTATCGGCCTTATTCTGCCAACGAAGATATTTAGCAGACGCTGCAAATTCAGGACCGGTTTGTTTCACAACTGAGCCCATAATTGCATACGACTTTTTCGGTTGGTCTTGGATCATTTTCAGAGCATCAAAGTAACTTTTAACCAACGCTTTGGCAGCTTTAGGGTGCTCTTTAAGCCAATCGCTCTGGCATCCCAAAGAGTCCATAACCATTGGGTACTGTAAAGTTGTTGCCAAAATATGACCTGCTTTAGGGTCTTTACGGATCTGTGACAGATATGGCTCATAAGTCACGGCCGCATCATTTTGTCCTGCTACAAACGCCTGCGCCGCAGCACTTGGTGACATGGTGTTAATCTGCACATCTTTCATTGTCATGCCGTTTTTAGTCAACATCCAAGCAAGAGTGAAATATGAGGTAGTCCCTTTGGCATCAACACCAACGGTTTTACCTTTTAAATCTTTAAAGCTTTTGATATCGCTACGTGTTGCAATCCCATCAGCGCCGTATGATTTATCCAGCATGACAATCTGTTTAAGATGAACGCGTAAGTTCCAAGGAATATACGTTTCAATAGTGGTTGCAGCGCATTGCAAAGAACCTGAAGCGATTGATAATAAACGGTCTTTTTGAGGGATCATTTTAATATCCGCATCCACACCGTTTTTCTTAAAGATACCAGCCTTATCAGCAAGAACTAATGGTCCAAACCCAGTCCACCCGGAAATACCAATTGCAACGGCTGTATTGGCACTAGCCTGAGCTGTATAAGATAATCCACCGAGCAGCGCTAATGCGCATCCTGCTAGTTTTAATTGTTTTTTTATATGAGCCATAACATCTAATTCCTTGTAGAGGGAAGCATAATATGAACCTTGGTTTGAATATCAAAGCAGTAAACATGCCAAAAAACACGGGCTTGGCTAAATTGTATATACAGGTCGATATATCGCTAATAATCTAAAATAAACATGGTAAAAACAGACTGATATCGATAATTTAATCCGCTTCGTTGCATGATTTTGGTGAAAAGCGACATTATAAGGCACCAAATTGACGCACAATATTTGTTCAATGCGCAACTATAGTGCTTAAAATTCAATGAGTTTTTGATAATTCATGGCTGTTCTTTCAATTGCCTATACAACATGAAAGTAACAATCAGCTCATCAATGAAAAGCTAAACGATGGTAATAAACCGTTTAGCTTTTCATCAGTTAAAGAGTTATTGAACAGCTTTTGCTTGGGAGCTTGAAGACTCGTCTTTGACAGAACGTTTTGACCAAAATCCCGCCATGCAAGAACCTGAAATGTTATGCCAAACAGAGAACAATGTTCCAGGAACCGCCGAAGTTGCACTAAAGAATTTCATCGCCAGAGCCGTCGCCAATCCAGAGTTTTGCAGCCCGACTTCAAAAGCAACCGTGCGACAAACGGTTTCGTTAAAGCGCAATGCACGACATACCCAGTAGCCAGCGCTCATACCAATACCGTTGTGTAAAATCACGGCGACAGCCACCATTGGTCCAATCAAGGTTAGTTTTGACTGATTCAATGCCACGACAATTGCAATAATCATGATAATCACAACCATTGAGATCAGGGGTAATACTGGCTCAATTTTCGTAACCAACCGATGGCAGTAGGTATTAATTAAGATCCCTAAAATCACAGGGACTAGCACAATTTTGACCAAGCTGATAATCATGCTCCACATTGGAACATCAACGCTATGGCCAGCTAGAAGTTCAACCAATAGCGGGGTCATCACTACACCAATCAGAGTCGAAATGGCCGTCATGGTAATCGACAGCGCAACATCGCCTTTAGCCAAATAGCACATGACATTAGAAGAAGTACCACCAGCAACACTGCCGACCAACACCATACCAACGGTCAAATTAGTATCAAAACCAAGCACATAACTAATCAACACGGCACTAAGCGGCATGACCGTAAACTGTAGAATGAGACCAGTGATAATGGCGCGTTTACTATGGGCGACATTTAAGAAATCTCGTCCTCGTAGAGTCAATCCCATTGATAGCATAATGATGGTTAACAACGGCACAATCTGGCCTTTTAACGGCGTAAATAATTGCGGTTGGTTAAAAGCTAATACCGATAACAATATGGCCCACAATGGAAATAACTGAATAATCTTTTTTAACATGGCTCACGACTCAATTATGATGATATTTGATTTATTATAAACAGCTAAACAATCCAACATTACAGCAATAATTGACTATATTTAACCGCCAACACGAAAAAACAGAGCAATAAAAAATATTAAATCGCAAAAATAGATTATAGCTACTCTTAATCTTTTAAACCGTAACAAATCTAGAACAAAACGCTATTAAAACATTTCCATAACATTTCATTTAACAACTGTCACCGCTGTTCTTAAGCAACGTTCGTTAAACTTATAATGCTCAATTTTTCCCGCCTCCAGAGTCTGTTATGATAAGCAGCTCAGTCACACAATTGTTCTGTGAACAATTTCTATATTCGTCTTAACCTTCTGATGACTTAAGGTGCTTACGCAATACTTATGACTTTAAATGACAATCTAGCGTCGCACACTCCTATGATGCGCCAATATCTGACGATTAAAGCTGAACATCCAGATATTCTGCTGTTCTATCGCATGGGTGATTTTTATGAACTTTTCTTTGATGATGCTAAGCGTGCCGCTCAATTACTGGATATTTCGTTAACTAAACGCGGAAAATCGGCTGGTGAACCCATCCCAATGGCCGGCGTGCCTTATCACGCAGTCGAAAGTTATCTGGCCAAATTAGTCGAACAAGGACAATCTGTCGCGATTTGCGAGCAGATTGGCGATCCGGCACTCAGTAAAGGACCAGTTGAGCGCAAAGTTATTCGGATTGTTACCCCAGGGACGGTCAGTGATGAGGCGCTGCTTGATGAGCGCCGCGATAATCTATTAGTAAGTGTTTGCTATCAGCAGGATACCTTTGGTTTAGCATGGTTTGATATCACCAGCGGGCGCTTTGTTATTCAGCAGTTTAAATCCACCGATCAACTAAGTGCTGAGCTGCAACGGCTTAACCCAGCCGAATTATTGTATCCAGAAATGTTTGCTTATGAATCATTACTGGAACATTACAAAGGATTAAGACGACGCGGTGAGTGGGAGTTTGACACCCAAACCGCAATCACTTTACTAAATCAGCAATTTGGAACACAACATTTAGATGGTTTTGGCGTCAGTGACTATCCGGTGGCACTAGCCGCTGCGGGTTGCTTATTAAGCTATGTCAAAGATACACAGCGAACTCAACTGCCTCATCTGCGAGCCATTAGCGCAGAAAAAACCTCGCAATATGTTCAACTGGATGCAGCCACTCGACGCAATTTAGAGTTAACCCAAAATCTATCAGGGACCACCGACCATACGCTCAGCTCGGTTATTGATCGCTGTGTCACGGCCATGGGAAGCCGCTTACTAAAACGCTGGCTACACCAGCCCATCACCGATCATTTGATATTGAATCATCGGCAAAATGCGATTGAACATATTATCGAGCAAAGCTTGGGGGACGCACTACAACCACTATTGCGCAATATTGGTGACATAGAGCGAGTATTGGCACGTTTAGCGCTTAAAAGTGCCCGTCCGCGCGACTTAGTCCGACTAAGAAACGCATTTACTCAACTTCCCCTATTACAACCCGTTTTACAAAGTAGTGATAATCAGCAGCTTCATCAATTAGCCGATGAAATCGGCGAGTTTCCAGAGTTGCTCAACTTACTTGAGCGAGCTGTTGTGGAAAATCCGCCAGTGCTCATTCGCGATGGCGGCGTGATTGCCACAGGTTACAACGAAGAGCTCGATCAGTGGCGCGCACTTAGCAGCGGCGCAACCGATTATTTAACAGAGGTTGAACAGCGCGAGCGTGAGTTAACTGGCATCAGCACACTCAAATTAGGCTTTAATAAAGTACACGGTTATTACATTGAAGTTAGTCGTGGCCAATCACATCTTGTTCCAGATTACTATGTTCGTCGCCAGACATTGAAAAACATGGAACGTTACATTATTCCAGAACTTAAAGAGTATGAAGATAAAGTCCTATCCAGCCAAGGCAAAGCGCTGGCACTCGAAAAACGGCTTTATGATGAACTGCTCAATCAATTATTGCCGAGCATTGGCAAGCTGCAACGCTCAAGTGATGCCATTGCTCAGCTTGATGTCCTAGCGAACCTTGCTGAACGCGCACAAACCCTAAACTATTGCCGTCCTGATTTAGACAACAGCGAACAAATCTTAATTGAAGATGGCCGACACCCAGTGATTGAGCAAAGTACTTCACAACCTTTTATTGCCAACCCCACTCAGCTGACTGATGCGCAGCGGCTCCTGATTATTACAGGTCCCAATATGGGCGGTAAATCGACCTTTATGCGCCAAAGTGCACTGATTGTATTGCTGGCTCATATCGGAAGTTTCGTCCCAGCAAGCCGCGCCACTATTGGCCAGATTGACCGTATTTTTACACGTATCGGAGCCTCTGATGATTTAGCCAGTGGACGCTCAACCTTTATGGTAGAGATGACGGAAACGGCCAATATTCTGCATAATGCAACTCGCCATAGCCTAGTACTGATGGATGAAATTGGCCGAGGGACAAGTACCTATGATGGATTGTCACTGGCGTGGGCATGCGCTGAAAAACTCTCGCAAATAGGCGCATTAACACTGTTTGCGACCCATTATTTTGAGCTTACTGAACTTGCAGAATCATTGCCTTTGGCAACCAATGTTCACTTAGATGCCATCGAACACGACGATACCATCGCCTTTATGCATCAGGTTCAGCCTGGCGCGGCCAATAAGAGTTATGGATTACAAGTTGCAGCTTTAGCGGGTATTCCAAAAGATGTAATCACCTTAGCTCAACATAAACTCACTCAGTTAGAGACGCAGCCAGAAGAAAAAACAAAACCTATTATGGTCAATGAAGCACAGCAAACTCAGCTAAGTTTCCCAGAGCCCGAAAAAGTTACCAGCGCAGCTCTTGATAAGTTGGAAACATTGAACCCAGATGATCTCTCGCCAAGAGAGGCCCTTGATGCACTTTACCAGCTTAAAAAGTTACTTTTAAACTAGGAATTTCGACATCTAACTGATGCGTGAATTGATAGCCGTTTAAGCGAGCAAACAAAAACAGCGCAATTAAGCGCTGTTTTTTATTGAAGAAGTGGGTCATTAAACTTTAAAAATAGACTCCAGTGATAAACCTTGAGAGCTTAAAACATCACGAAGTCGACGCAGTGCTTCAACTTGAATCTGGCGTACTCGTTCTCGAGTTAAACCAATCTCTTTACCAACATCTTCTAATGTTGATGGTTCATAACCAAGCAATCCGAAACGGCGTGAAAGTACTTCTCGCTGTTTTGAATTCAGCTCTTCCAACCAGCGTACAATGCTGGACTTCATATCATCATCCTGAGTGGTATCTTCTGGCCCATAAGCGTTTTCATCCGCGACAATATCCAATAGAACTTTGTCATTTTCACCGCTAATTGGGCTATCAATTGAACCAATGCGTTCGTTTAAACGAAGCATTTTAGAAACGTCATCCACTGGTTTATCAAGTCGTTCAGCGATTTCATCAGCAGTTGGCTCGTGATCAAGCTCTTGTGCTAACTCTCGGGCTGTTCGCAGATAAACATTTAACTCTTTGACGATATGAATAGGCAAACGAATGGTACGAGTCTGATTCATGATGGCCCGTTCTATGGTCTGACGGATCCACCAAGTTGCGTAGGTAGAAAAACGGAAACCTCTTTCTGGATCAAATTTTTCAACCGCTCGAATAAGACCTAAATTTCCCTCTTCGATCAAATCCAACAGGGCAAGGCCTCGATTATTATAACGGCGAGCAATTTTTACAACTAGACGAAGGTTACTTTCAATCATGCGTTGTCTTGAGGCTTCGTCACCACGCAGAGCGCGACGAGCAAACAAAACTTCTTCTTCAGCAGATAACAGCGGGGAATAACCAATTTCGCCCAAATACATCTGAGTGGCATCTAAGCTTTTCGCTTGTTCCATCGCCATCAAATCATCTTGAGGATCAAAATCGGTGAAATGATCGTCTTCGGCTACAGAATCCTTTGCAGCATTTTTATAGTCACTCATTCGAGCTACGTTTACATCAACAGTGATCTTAGCTTGGCTCATGAGGTAATCTCCCTTATAGCCCGGCTGTAGACGCGATCACGAAAACAGCCAAGTTTAATGTTTCGGCAAATACCTTAAAGGATTTACCGATTTACCCTTATACCGAATCTCGAAGTGAAGCCTAATACTCGTGGTACCGGTTTCACCCATATCGGCAATGTGCTGTCCCGCTTTAACTGTCTGATGTTCTTTCACCAGAATACGACTATTATGTGCATAAGCGCTCAAATAATCGTTATTATGCTTAATAATTATCAAATTGCCGTATCCGCGAAGTGCATTCCCCGCATATACCACCCGACCTGCCGCTGCTGCTAAAATTGGCTGATTCCGATGGCCAGCAATATCTATGCCTTTGTTGCCTGTTACTTTACTGGAAAATCCGCTTAAGATACGTCCTTTGGTCGGCCATACCCAGTGATCTATTGCACCACTTTTATTGATATCCAGCTTATTTTTGCTTGGCACAGATTCAACATACTGCTTTGTTGGTTTGGTTACAACAACAGATTTGTGTTTTTTTTGTTTAATTATTTGTTTTTTTGCTGTGGAAGCCGTTTTTTTCGAATAATGTGATCGAGATACAGCTTTACTAGAGGTTGTTTTTTGAACCTTTTGTGTTGATTTTGGCCATTTCAGACGTAATCGTTGTCCTACATAGATCCGATATGGCGAACGGATGTGATTTATTCGAGCGAGCGTCTTTAAATCTAATCCAGAGCGCCAAGCGATAGAATAGAGCGTATCTCCTCGTTTAACCTTATACCACGTTAAATCAAGAACACCCTGATTGTATTTATTATAAGTTCCTGCGGCGATCACAGGCACTGGCCGCGGCTCGCTACTACAAGCGCTGCATAAAAAAATAACAAGAATAATGCTAATGCTGGTACATTTTAGACCGAACATGTCACAGCAACCATTATCTGAAAACCAAAATGGCGATAACGGCGCCAATTACAACGATCCACCCCAGCCAATCGATATATTGTCGAAGTTTTTCCTCCATTTTCTTGCCACCCCATTTCATTAACCCGGCTACTAGAAAAAAGCGCATTCCCCGACCAATCAACGATGCGACAATAAAAGGCCAGAATAGCATTTGTAAAAGGCCGGCACTAATCGTAAACACTTTATACGGAATGGGAGAAAAGCCAGCGATAAAAACTATCCACACACCCCACTTAGTAAACCAACCTTGCACCATCTGCATTTCGCTTTGGTAACCAACAGCATTAATGGCAGGTGTTAATAAATCATAGAAATAACGCCCCAGATAGTAACCTATCACCGCTCCAGCAACTGAAAAAAATGTCGCAATTAGGGCAAATCGCCATGCCTTTTGTGGCCGAGTTAACGCCATTGGCGCCAACATAACATCCACTGGAATAGGCCAAAATATTGACTCAACAAAACTCATTAATGCCAGATAATATGGCGCATGCTTTTTTTGCGACCAGCGCAATGCCCAATCATAAAGAGCGGTAAATATCTTCAAGCTAACTCACCGTTAATCAACGGAACAAAACGCACCGATTCGATTTGTTGTTGAAATAGCTGGGAACCCTTGCGTTCAATGCGATACAGCGATTGCTGCTCAGCGCCCAGCGGAATAATCAAAATGCCACCATCACAGAGCTGTTCGGTAAGCTGAGCGGGTAGCTCAACGGCTGCGGCTGTGACAATAATTGCATCAAATGGTGCTCGTGCCGGCCATCCTTGCCAACCATCACCATGTTTGGTCCAAATATTATGTAAATCTAAATTATTTAACCGCCTTTTGGCCTGAAACTGCAGAGTCTTAATTCGTTCCACAGAATAGACCTCTTCAAACAACTGAGCCAGCACAGCGGTTTGAAATCCGGACCCGGTACCAATTTCCAACACTCGTCGCGCCTTTACGTCCATCAAAAGCTCAGTCATGCGAGCCACGATATATGGTTGCGACAAAGTCTGCCCTTGTCCGATAGGCAATGCTGCGTTATCCCACGCTTTATGGGACAACGCTTCATCGACAAAATACTGACGAGGTAAATTAGCAATCGCTGCTAATACCTGTTCATTGGTAATTCCCTGTTCCCGCAGTTGCTGACAAAGATTGAGACTCTGCGGAGTTGTCCCCAACTGCATAATAATTATATCTCCAATTGGTTAATCCACTGTTGCGTGCTTTTAAGCTGCTCATGAGCAGTCATATCCACACTCAGAGCTGTAATTGAAACATACCCTTGTTCAATCGCTGAAAAATCTGTTCCGGGGCCCGCATCAGCGAGTTCTCCTGGAGGCCCAATCCAGTAAATAGCTTGTCCTCGAGGGTCTTCATCGACAATAACAGGCTCAGCATGACGACGATTGCCCAAACGGGTGACTCGAAATCCTTTGAGATCTTCATAAGGGCAATCCGGCACATTGACGTTCAAAATAGTGCTGCCCGATAAGCTATAGGCACTGGCATTTTGCACCAGTTTTAGTGCAACTTTTGCCGCCGTATGATAATGAAAAGGTTGATTGCCCGTAAGCGATATTGCAATCGCGGGCAGTCCCATCATTCGCCCTTCGGTTGCCGCAGCGACGGTTCCAGAATACAACACATCGTCACCCAAATTAGCGCCGCGATTAATACCACTGACGACCAAATCAGGCTGCTTCTCTAATAACGCATTAATGGCTAAATGAACACTATCGGTTGGCGTACCATTAACGGAATAAAAGCCATTTTCTAATTTTTGTACTCGCAGTGGCTGTTCTAATGTCAGCGAATTACTAGCACCACTGCAGTTACGGTCCGGAGCGATGGTGGTCACCTGCGCAATGGTTGACAAGGCATCACTCAAAGCTCGGATTCCCGGTGCATTTACCCCATCGTCATTACTGACCAATATTCTCATACATTCTCCTTAACCTGGACAAATATTGACTAACTCTCGAATAATGCTAGTTGCATAACAACCAGCAGGTAGAAAAAATTCTAATTGTAATGTATGTGTATCAATTATCTGCCATTTTAATTGCTCAGGAACGACCATCAACGCGCGACGCTCTTGCTTTAAACGCGCTTTTGAAAGCCCTTGGCAAAATTCTGGATAAGCAGCTAATTGAGCTTGTTCAAACTCTCTAGCGTCGTCAGTTGCAGGCAATTGGCCATCACCAAACAGCGGCGCAGATATCTGAATATCAGCGCTTGCCAAACGCGATTGAATAGTTTCATCAATCGTATCGACCACAAAAAACGAGTGACTTCCTTTTAACAGAACACAATCACCAAGTATTAAGCTTTGTTGTAAATGAGCCTGTACTCTGGCGCTAGCTACTTGATTAAACAGCATACTTCGGGCTGCTGACAAGTATAAGCCTCGTTTTTCTCGATCTTTTATCCTTTTTCCGGCGAACATTTGAGCAGCTTTGGCTAAATTATTACCATCATGACCAAATCGCTGGGGACCAAAATAATTAGGAACCCCCTGCTCTTTAATTAATTCTAACCGCTTAATCATCTCATCAATTGAAGAGACATCTTTAAGGGTGATAACAAATTGATTGCCTTTGAGTGTTCCTCGGCGCAACTTTTTCTGATGGCGAGAAACCTGCAAAACTTGCAAAGATGAAGGCAGCGAGATTGATGATAAAGAAATCTTTGAAGATTGCGGCAACTGAATACTGAACCACTGAGTCGTCACCCCTTGGCGGTCTTTAAGACCGGTGAAGCTAACCACTTTAGGCGAAACCTTTAAGCTTTTAGCCAGAGCATTAGCAGCCCACAGCGTATTTTCACCACGCTTTTGCAGTTGGATAAAAACGTGCTCCCCTTGCCCACTCGGCGCAAAAGGTAATACTTCAGTCACTTTAAAATCTTCAGGCACTACCTTAAAAGCTGCACGCGCAGTGGGTTTACCGTGTAAATAAGCCAAAGAATCAAGCATATTGGCTCACTAACGCAACGCAATGGCAGGCAATCCCTTCTTTGCGGCCAGTAAATCCCAACTGCTCGGAGGTTGTCGCTTTGACATTAATTTGATCAAGCTGGCATTCTAAGCACAAGCTCAGTTGCTCACGCATCTGCTCAATATGGGGTGCCATTTTAGGCGCTTGGGCAATAATCGTGACATCCAGATTGACCAGCTGATAACCTTTATCTTTTACGCTTTGATAAACATGTTTAAGTAATTCGCGGCTATCAATGCCTTTATAGGCGGGATCGGTGTCAGGGAAGTGATGGCCAATATCGCCTAGCGCAAGCGCACCAAGCAGCGCATCACATACAGCATGCAACGCAACATCGCCATCAGAATGGGCAATAAATCCCTGCTCATACGGAATTTTTACGCCATTAATAGTTAGCGGTCCAACGCCACCAAAGCGGTGCACATCGAAGCCATGGCCAATTCGAATCATATTTACCTCTTTTGCCGCGCCAGTATAAATTCAGCCAAAGCTAAATCTTCAGGATGCGTGACTTTTAAATTATCCTGCCGAGCCGTTACTAAATGAACCGCTTCACCCGCCCACTCCATAGCAGATGCTTCATCGGTGACATTAACACCTGCAATGAGAGCTTCTCGTAAAACCTGGCGCAATTTGCCACATGGAAAGCTTTGAGGCGTCATGGCATGCCAAAGTTCATTGCGATCCACCGTGTGGTCGATGATACCAGACACAGCGCGTTTCATGGTGTCACGCACCGGGCTTGCCAAAATTGCACATTGATTGTTCTTAGCGAGTGTAATCAGCTTGTCGAGATCATCTTTGACTAAACAAGGGCGCGCGGCATCATGCACTAAAACCCACTGATTTGATTCAATGACATCAAGAGCGGCTAACACCGAATCAACGCGCTGCTCACCACCGATGACTGTCGATATTTTAGAATGATTGGCGATTTCAAGGCCAGAAAACCATTGATCTTGGCAATTCAGTGCAACGACCACACGCTCAATCGCAGGATGTTCTAGAAATAATCGCACGCTGTGCGACAACATCGCTTGCCCATTAATAGGCAAATATTGTTTTGGATAATCACAGGCCATACGCTGGCCGATCCCGGCCGCAGGAATCACGGCGGTAAAGCTTACTGATTTATTCATTTGATTTAGATTGAGCAGGAATAAAGCGATAGAAGGTTTCGTTTTGGCGAATAAGGCCTAGTTCATTACGCGCGTGTTCTTCAACGGCGCCATCGCCATTGCGCAGATCATCAATCTCTGCGGTCAGAACTTTATTACGCTGCATGAGCTTTTGATTTTTCTGCAGTTGATCAACCACTTCGTGTTTTGCCTGAAAATAATCGCTGAGCGAATTTTTACCAAACCATAAGTCGTATTGTAGCAATAGCAGCAATGCCAATAGTATTAAGGTTAACAACCGCATGAAGCCTCCTCCAAAGTGCAGCCGATCATCCCACATTCGCTCGTAATACTCCACTATTGAATCAATCCCCAAAATGCATTTTAACCATAAGTATATCAGGCTGCTTTTTAAAACACCGTGGTTTTGCCTAACTGGCAACGAATCGCCATAGACATAAAAAAACCCAGCCTACATCAGTAGGCTGGGTTTAAAGCTAGATAATCAGTGATAACTGCCACAAAGGCAGGATTATTACTGACCTTTAACTTCTTTCAGGCCGTTAAACGGTGCTTTTTCACCCAGCGCTTCTTCGATACGAATCAGCTGGTTGTATTTAGCGATACGGTCACTACGGCTCATAGAACCAGTTTTGATCTGGCCTGCTGCAGTACCAACAGCCAAGTCAGCAATAGTTGAATCTTCTGTTTCACCACTACGGTGAGAGATAACAGTTGTATAGCCTGCATCTTTCGCCATTTTAATAGCAGCCAGAGTTTCAGTCAGTGAACCGATCTGGTTGAATTTAATCAGGATTGAGTTAGTGATACCTTCTTCGATACCACGTTTGAAGATTTTGGTGTTAGTTACATACAGGTCATCACCAACCAACTGGATTTTATCGCCCAGAACTTTAGTCTGATAAGCAAAACCTTCCCAGTCAGATTCATCCAAACCATCTTCGATAGAAACGATTGGATATTCTTCAGTCAGTTTTTCCAGAACGTGAGTGAACTCCTGAGCGGTGTAGGTTTTGCCTTCACCTTTAAGTTCATAGTTACCAGTTTCTTTGTTGTAGAATTCTGAAGCAGCACAGTCCATAGCCAGAGTGACATCAACACCCAGTTTGTAACCTGCAGCAGCAACAGCTTCTTTGATAACAGCCAAAGCTTCAGCGTTAGAACCTAAGTTAGGAGCAAAACCACCTTCGTCACCAACAGCAGTGCTCAGGCCACGACCTTTCAAAACTTTAGCCAGGTTGTGGAATACTTCTGAACCGATGCGAACTGCTTCACGCAGAGTTTTCGCGCCAACTGGCTGGATCATGAATTCTTGGATATCAACATTGTTGTCAGCGTGTTCACCACCGTTAAGGATGTTCATCATTGGCAGTGGCATTGAATATTGGCCATGAGTACCGTTCAGTACAGAGATATGTTCGTAAAGAGGCATACCTTTAGCAGCAGCGGCAGCTTTAGCATTTGCCAAAGAAACAGCCAGAATTGCGTTTGCACCAAAGTTAGATTTGTTTTCAGTACCGTCTAAATCGATCATAACTTTATCGATGTTAGTCTGGTCTTCAGCATCTTTACCAATCAGAGCTTCAGCGATTGGGCCGTTAACAGCACCAACAGCTTTTAATACGCCTTTACCCATGAAGCGAGATTTATCACCATCACGCAGTTCCAGAGCTTCACGAGAACCAGTCGAGGCACCTGATGGAGCGGCAGCCATACCGACGAAACCACCTTCCAGGTGAACTTCGGCTTCAACAGTTGGATTACCGCGTGAATCGATGATTTCACGACCAATGACTTTAACGATGTTAGCCATTTTTAACTTCCTCTAGTTATAGATAACGAATTTAAAACGTATTTTGCTTATTAGGAATTACGTTGCTTATTGTATTCCCCAGCCGCAGCAACAAAGCCCTCAAATAAAGGATGTCCATCACGTGGTGTAGACGTAAATTCAGGATGGAACTGCGATGCAATAAACCACGGGTGGTTCGGATTCTCAATAATTTCTACCAGCTTTTTATCAGCAGACAAGCCAGTCACGTTCAAACCTGCTGCTTCAATTTTCGGCAATAAGTTATTGTTAACTTCATAACGGTGCCGATGGCGCTCAAAAATTGTCGCATTACCATAAAGCTGACGTACTTTACTGCCTTCTTTGAGGTGACACAACTGAGAGCCCAAGCGCATAGTACCACCTAGGTCAGAATCTTCATCACGAACTTCAACTTCACCATCTTCATTGGTCCACTCAGTAATCAAACCGACGACTGGGTATGGTGTTTTCGTTTCAAATTCTGTCGAATGGGCGCCCGCCATTCCAGCGACATTGCGAGCAAACTCAATCAGTGCAACCTGCATTCCCAGACAAATCCCGAGATATGGGATTTTGTTTTCGCGAGCATATTGTGCAGCTAGGATTTTACCTTCAATCCCACGCGAACCAAAACCGCCAGGAACCAAGATAGCATCGAGATCAGCTAAAATATCAGTTCCTTTGATCTCAAGATCCTGAGAATCAATATACTTAATTTTAACGCTCAGGCGATTTTTCAAACCACCATGTTTAAGCGCTTCATTGACAGATTTATACGCATCAGGAAGCTCAACATATTTACCCACCATACCAATAACAATCTCTTTGGTTGGGTTAGCTTCTTCATAGATAACCTGTTCCCATTCACTTAAATCAGCTTCAGGGCATTCTAAGCCAAAACGCTGAGTCACAAGTTCATCAAGACCTTGTGATTTTAAAAGTGCAGGGATTTTATAAATACTGTCAACATCGCGTAGTGTAATAACTGCGCGTTCTACAACATTGGTAAACAGAGCAATTTTACTACGCTCATGCGCAGGGACAGCATGTTCACTACGACAGATCAGGATATCGGGTTGAATCCCAATCGAGCGAAGCTCTTTGACCGAATGTTGGGTTGGTTTAGTTTTCACTTCACCAGAAGCTGCCAGATACGGCACTAAGGTCAAATGCATAAACATGGTGTTTTCACGACCCAGTTCAGTGGCCAGCTGACGAATAGCTTCTAAGAATGGTTGTGACTCAATATCACCGACTGTCCCGCCGATTTCGACCAGCGCAACATCAACCCCTTCACCACCAGCAATAATGCGTTCTTTAATTGCATTGGTAATGTGCGGAATAACCTGAATCGTTGCGCCCAAATAATCACCACGACGCTCTTTGCGCAAAACATCGGCATAGATACGCCCAGTAGTGAAGTTATTACGACGAGACATCTTGGTGCGAATAAATCGTTCATAGTGACCAAGATCCAGATCAGTTTCAGCTCCGTCTTCGGTGACGAACACTTCACCATGCTGAATCGGGCTCATGGTCCCTGGGTCCACATTGATATATGGATCCAGCTTCATGATAGTGACTTTTAAACCACGGGCTTCCAGAATTGCAGCCAGCGATGCTGCAGCAATACCTTTCCCAAGCGAGGACACAACGCCCCCGGTAACAAATATATATTTCGTAGTCATGCCGAACCTGAAAGTAAGGATAAAACGGTGAATTAGGAATTTCAAAAGACGGGTCAGTAGTATAACAGCGTGCTAATCCATCCACAATTCAAACGTCTCTTCCTACGGGTTTTGTCTCTATCTTTTTGCCAACCCATAGCAATATAACAGCGCAAGTATGGCATTATTTTGTTACAAATCAATTTTTGTAATTTTCTTTCAGAAAGCGCTGCAACTCTTACAGTTTTTTATCCTTTGAGTCTTTAAAAAAGCCCAATAATGCTCACATTTTTAGCAAAAAATGCTTATAAAATTATCATGAAAAAACGTTTTAAAATTAACTTTTATTTTAAATTCATGTAGATAACAACTTTTTAATTAAATTTCGTAAAAAAACCTTTTTTTTGAATGTTATATCTGTGACTTCTATGGTTAAACTGAGTTCGGCTAACCACGAGTTATCTATAATGTTTAATAAAATCAATACACTAGGTGGATACTTTCATGAGTATCAAAAAAGTGTCAGCGAGCCGGAAAAATTTTGGGCCCAACAGGCTGATTCATTCTACTGGCACAAACGCTGGAGCCATGTTGCGCAATGGGATTTTGAAAAACCGACTATTCACTGGTTTTGCAATGCAAAATTAAACATCACCGAAAACATCTTCGAAAAAAATCTTTATACCCATGGCGAGCAAGTTGCCATTGACTGGGAACCCAATGACCCAAATGAAGCAAGCCGCCGCTATAGCTACCAACAGTTATTCGCCGCTGTTAACCAAGTTGCGAATGGATTAAAACGCCAAGGCATTAAAAAAGGTGACACGGTCATTTTATATATGCCGATGGTTCCTGAATTAGTGATAGCGGTATTGGCTTGTGCTCGAATTGGTGCAATTCATTCGGTTGTTTTTGCTGGATTTTCGGCTCAAGCGCTCGGCGATCGAATCGTTGATGCTAAAGCCAAGATTGTCCTGACAGCTAATTTTGGTTATCGCGCCGACAAAACCATCGCCTTAAAACAAATCGTTGATGAAGCATTAGAGAAGTGTGATTTAGTTCAGCGAGTGGTCGTCTATCAGCGCACGGAAAAAACGGTTCCGATGAAAAAGGATCGCGATATTCTGTGGGATGAATTTATCGCAGACACCAGTACCACTTGCCCGGCTAAAATTCTCGATAGTGAAGACCCACTTTTTATTCTCTATACATCAGGCTCAACTGGCCAACCCAAAGGAATTGTCCACTCAACAGGCGGCTACATGGTTTACAGCGCCTACACCTTTGCCAATGTGTTTCAATATCACAGTGGCGATGTCTATTTTTGTACCGCTGATGTGGGCTGGATTACCGGGCATTCTTATCTGGTGTATGGCCCGTTATTAAACGGCGCGCATATTGTGATGTATGAAGGTGTACCAACATGGCCCGATGCAGGTCGCATGTGGGATATCGTCGGCAAATATGAAGTGACCCACTTTTATACCGCCCCGACACTCATTCGGGCACTGTTAACGATGGGCAATGAGTATCTAGAAGATAAAGTGCTAAGTTCACTTAAAGTCATCGGTACCGTTGGCGAGCCTATCAATGAAGATGCTTGGCACTGGGTGCATGACCACATTGGGCAAAATCGCTGCCCAGTCGTTGATACTTGGTGGCAAACTGAGACTGGTGGCGTGATGATTGCGCCAATCGCTGGGGTGACTCCGACCAAACCATCATTTGCGACCTTGCCATTACCTGGTATTCAACCAGTGATTATCAATAACGATGGCGAAGAGCAGCTGGGCAACTCAGTCGAAGGCAATCTCTGTATCCGTTACCCGTGGCCGGGAATGGCTCGAAGTATCTGGGGCGATCATGAACGGTTTAAACAAACCTACTTCAGCCAGTTTAAACACTGCTATTTTTCTGGTGATGGTGTGCGCCGCGATGAAGATGGCTATTATCGCATCTTGGGCCGTGTTGATGATGTCATTAATGTATCAGGACACCGCCTTGGCACAGCCGAGATAGAAAATGCCATTAACGAACATCCACTGGTCAATGAATCGGCAGTCGTTGGCTATCCACATCCTATTAAAGGTCAGGGAATTTATGCCTTTGTCGTTTGTCCTCAAACGTCAACAGGTGGCGAAGCGGGCATTAAACAAAGTATCGAACAAGGCGTGAATAAACTGATTGGCCCAATCGCCAAACCCGATTTAATTCAAATCGTGCCGAATCTGCCGAAAACTCGCAGCGGCAAGATTATGCGTCGTATCTTGCGCCAAATTGCCGCCGGAGATGCCACCTCACTTGGAGATACATCAACGCTACTTGATGAGCAAATCGTTGAAATTATCATCAATGAAGCGCTTGTTGATGTAAAACGCTAACTTGAAAGGCTCAGAGAGCTTTTTCCTGAGCCTTTACTTGAACCCAGTAATTTTCCAGCTCATCAATTGCGTGCTCGCTCATTGGCTTATCGCTTTGTGCGGCTAATTGTTCAACTTGGCGAAAACGTCGCTCAAATTTTTCATTGGCTTTACGCAGCAACGTTTCACTATCAAAACCATGCTTGCGAGCCAAATTAACACTGGCAAATAACAAATCGCCAATCTCTTCGGCTAACGCATCATTGTCTAGTCGCTGTTGCTCAACTTTAACCTCTTCAAGCTCTTCGGCCACTTTATCGGTGACCTGCTGAGCATTGTCCCAGTCAAACCCGACATTAGCAGCACGCTTTTGTAGTTTCTGGGCACGGCTTAAAGCAGGCAGAGCTAAAGGTACATCATCAAGCACGCTTTGCGCCTTTTTGTCGGCTCGCTCTTTGGCCTTTTCCGCCTCCCAGTTCGCATTGACCTGCGCTTCGTTAGCAAATTGCGCATGGCCAAAAACATGAGGATGACGACGCAGCAACTTTTCACATAGACCATCAATAATCGAAGCAAAATCAAACTGTTGATGCTCTTTAGCAATCTGCGCGAAGAAAACCACCTGAAACAACAGATCGCCTAACTCTAAACGCAAATCGTCATCGTCATTCAAGCGCACCGCTTCAGCTACTTCATAAACTTCTTCAATAGAGTGCGGAACCAATGTCTCAAAGCTTTGACGCAAGTCCCAAGGGCACCCTTGCTGAGGATCGCGCAGCTGCGCCATAATCGCTAACAGCGTTTCTATCGTATAAGGTGGATTAAAAGCCGACATAAAAATTCCTTTAAGAAAACGATAAATGATTCTCCCGCAAGAATTGCCTAAAAAGCAACTGAGCAATGACGAATCAAAAAACAGTGGTTGCCCTTAATTAGACGCGATGATGAAAATAGCAATTCGGTTTCGTGTTAATAAAGAAACTAATCGTAAATTTCTAGATGATTTTCATCTTGCTATCGCCAAACCACCTACTGCCACTCAATAGCCCAATTTGACTCATTGAAATACTCTTCGACATCTTCAAATGTTTCGACCCAACTGTCATATTTCTCGGTTGTCAAAGAGCTAAAGTTCTCACTTATCAGAATGTAATAGGCGCCCGAGCCATCAGTTGCTCGAGTGACCATCACTTCGCAATCGACATCATCGCCCTGAACGATTTTCCCTACTCTATCGATGTATATCATCCTTTATTGTTACATCCATAAATTTAAATAAAACAATGTGATATGTTTTTTCAGTGGCAGGTCTCGCCATTTAAATCGCAGTACTTATGTTCATGATTGGCAGTACAGACGATGAAAGTAAACTCCCAGAATAGAGCAATAAGCTCTAGCGTGCATCTTAATAGTAAGGGCATATTTATACCTACTTTGTTGTAATTAAAATGGTTAATAGGTATTTTCATAACAGGCTAAAATTAATAAGAAAAAACAATGAAATACCCGAATCCTTTGCAACCAGGCAGCACTATAGCAATCACCGCATTTTCATCAGGTATAGCTGAAAAACATGAAGCAAGGTTTCAAGTTGTAAAAGAACATCTCCTAGCACAAGGCTTTAAGGTAGTTGTTGGTGACTGCCTGTATGGACAAGAAAAACACGTAAGTGCTCCGATTGAGCAACGTGTAAAAGAATTGATGTCATTTTTAACGGATGAAAGTATTGACGCAATTTTCCCCCCATGGGGTGGAGAGTTAGCTATAGAAATTCTTCCTTACCTAGATTTTCCCAAGCTAAAACAAGTAAGGCCGAAGTGGATCTTAGGCTTCTCAGATGTCAGTACCTTGGCTACAACACTCACGAGTAAACTTCGTTGGGCTAGTGCACATTGCTCTAATCTCATGGACTTAACCCCAGAAGCTCTAGACCCACTAACTGCCAATACTCTAAAAAACTTAGGGACACCTATAGGTGCAGAGTTTTCTCAAGTGGCATCACCTATGTACGCTAGTAGCTGGCCAGATATCGTCAACAACCCCAAAAGTGGCATTACGCCTGACACAAAATCATGCTGGAAATGGTTGGTGAAGCCAACCTCTGGTACTGTTATAAAAGGTAGGTTGATTGGTGGGTGTTGGGATACGTTATCTCACCTGTTCGAAACCGAATACTTGGAATTGAAAGCACTTTCTAAGAGCTATCCCGAAGGGATAGTGCTTTATCTAGAGAATGCCGAGATGTCACCAGCAGAGCTGACTCGGACAATTTTTAACATGAAATTTAGAGGGGTATTCTCACATATCAATGGATTACTTCTAGGAAGAAGTGCTGCCCCCGATCCAGATAGTGAACAGGCTCTTACTTATTATGAAGCCATAGAAAATAGCCTGACAAACATTGGGATACCTGTGATGATTGATCTAGATATTGGTCACTTCCCTCCAAACCTTACTCTTATTAATGGGGCTGTGGTAAAGGTAGAACTGGATGATGTGGGAGTAATCAGTCAGCACCTCATATAATAAAGAACTTCCCAGATTGCATAAATAGGCCGTTCTGGGCGTATAGAGTATATTTGCTTGATGTGTGGTTTTATTCACGTCCATCACGGACGGCATCCTATCCAGCGGTGCCGTGCTGCATTTTAGCTACTAAAATCGGCCCCAATCCCTTTATTTTTAACGAACTTTATTATGGTCGCAGGCGAGGAACGCTTAAGAACATAAAAGGATATCAGTGAAGTATCCTTTTATGTTTTTTAATGTTATGGTTAGCAAAATAGATACGTGATTAAGGTATGGGCATGGCATCTGACAATACCCAGTTTTCAATTGCAGTGCATATTTTGGTGGGAATTGCGAAGTATGCGCATGTAAATACGTCCCAATTAGCACAAAGCGTTAATACCAATCCCATCTTCGTTAAGAGGATTGTTGGGAAACTGGCTAAAAACGGGTTAGTGCTCTCATCGCGCGGGCGCAATGGTGGTAACAGCTTGGTGCGTGAAGCAAAGGATATTTCATTGCTCGATGTTTATCGGGCCGTAAATGCCCCTAGCTTATTTGCCATTCACCATTACGAAAAAGTGGCCTCATGTTCGATTAGCTCAAATATTCAGCAAACATTGACAGAGGTGAGAAACACCCTTCAACACGAAGTTGACCAAAAGCTCATGCAGCTCAGTATTCAAGACATGTTGGATGACATCAATTTAAAAAACAACAAGTAAAAGTGGAGTAATTTAATGACAATGAAGACCAACATGAGCATTGCGCAGACATTGCTGCAACGACTTGCCGATGGCTCACCAGCATCCGCTGTTTGTGAATTATTTGCTGAAGATGTGACGTGGAATATTCCAGGCAATCAAGCCGCTTACCCATGGATTGGTCAGCAATACGGTAAAGACGCGGTAGCCCATTTTATAGTTGAATCAGGAAAAAGACTCCAGAGAACACATTTTGCGGTGCATGATATATTGGCAAATGAGCAAAGAGTGATGATATATGGTGAGTTAGCAGCTCTCGATTTAGTGACGGAAAAATCGATGGAAACCCCTTTTGTCATTGTGCTAGATATCACGGATGGGCTAATTCACTCATTTTTGATGATGGAAAATAGCGTTGTGGTTTCAAACGCCTCACAAGTAAATTAAGAAAGTCGTCAATGGGCACCGTATTTTTAAAAATCTATACCATTATAGAACTTAGCGAGCACCACTAACCTCTTCTGATTTAATCGATGTTAGAATGCCCCAATATCATTAATCGCTAATTTCTAGCCAAATACGCCGTGCGCATGAGATTTAGTAGTAGCCGATAATACTCAGAATACCAGCAGCTGACAGTGCGGGCTGCAAATATTTTTCTAACTCTACAAACCATTTTGCAGGTTCTAAATTTTCTTGTTCAAACGGGGGAACCCACTCTTTGTGCCTGAAAAACAGATCAGAGACAGATCTGCCAAGTGCACTGAGCTCCTGTTGGGTAAAACCTTCCATAAGCAATCGTCTGGCCTGTTCGAGAGCGCTTTCATAGGAACCCACCTGTTCTAAAAAAAGCTTATTTTCTTTTAAATATGCAATAAGATTTTCAAGAGCTGGGATGAGAATCTTCAGCTGCTTTATTCTGTCTTCTTTTGTGTATCTATATTCGCTCATAAGTCAGTTCTATTGCAACGCCTTGTATATTCACCAATATTTATTGTGATAGCCATTTTACGACTGCTTCTCGATATTTATTTGCGGAGTCTTTTTGCTGCAACTTAATAAATTTAGTATCAATATTTTGCTCATTGCGAAACCAAATCTCATAAGGCAGTTCTAGGTTCCCGTGAAATACGACACTAAAACCGGTGAATTCATTTAGAATACTGCCATCAGAGATCAGATGAGATTCGACCTCTTGAATCGAATCAAATGAATACATGTTTATCCCAGGATAGTGAGGGCATGAGTTAAAAACGACATAATCTGCGAGCACATCATCTTCGAGGGCAAACTTAACCGTTCGATCTTTATAAATATACCCACTACAAAAACCACTCAAATCTTCAAAGATCGATTCGATGTCATCATAACATTCTCTCTTAAAGCTTTCTGTCTCAACTGCTTTTTCTAACAATTGCTTTAAATTCATAGGTAAGGCCTTCAGTACTTCCTGCGCAAATGTGTTTAGGCAATGTGTTTAGGCTCAGGTATATCACTTTACGTCATTCACTATCGTGCCAATAGGTCAGTAATTTACCTTTAGTGGCACTAAGTAGCAGAGATCCACAGACTTTATCAAAATTATTCTGCAAGGCTTGGTCAATCTTTTTTAGAATACAGCAATTGTGGTTATGAGCCTTTATATGCTAATGCGTCAAACAAACTCTCTTTTAAGTTCTTATTTTCCACCTTATGCACTAGTCTCAATATCATTTCATCAGATTCTTTTGAGGTTAGTTCATAAAGCAAATCATGAATCGCCACTACTTCACTAGACGACTTTTAGCCTCATTAAAATACTGATGCTCATACTCTAACGGCGATAGCCCATTATTGGAACTATGTTGTCGTTTCGGGTTATAAAACATCTCAATATAATTA
>NZ_JBEQCS010000028.1:0-31256 GCF_046054195.1 Celerinatantimonas sediminis | reverse complement strand
CTCTGGCTCTGGCTCTGGCTCTGGCTCTGGCTCTGGCTCTGGCTCTGGCTCTGGCTCTGGCTCTGGCTCTGGCTCTGCAAGAAGTTCTTCACTATCTAGATTCAGATCAAGCTCTTTATCTAAATTTTTTGCTGAAACTTCGGCCATCTCTTCGGCCATTTGAGATTCTAGCAACTCATCATTTTTAACCTGATCGACATCTTGATTTAAGTCATCAGCCATTTCATCAAGTTGCAACAACGCTTCATCGTCAGAAATTGGTTCTTGCTCATCAAGGCTGATCGGCTGCTCTAACGCCTCATCAAGAGCAGGAACCGGCTCTTCGTCGCTTGACTCGCTCAGCGGAGGTTGCGTGAGTGACTCATCTGTTAAATCATCGACCGATGGTGGCTGAGATTCTTCGACTCCAGCATCTGCTTCGACGCCAGCATCTGGAAGTTCTAAGTCAGGCAGAGGCTGATCAAAATCGATTGAGAGCTCATCTTGCTCAACTTGCGGTTTCACCTCTTCTGGTGGTGTCAAAGAAGGATCTTCAGGCATGAGGTCGTCATCAATCGGCAAGTCGATATCAGGCTCATCATCCTCTTGCGATGGCAAAATCACGTCTTCATCATCTAAGGCAAAGTCGTTTTCAGGCATCAGGTCATCAAACGCTTCTTCCTCTGTGCTCTGATCTTGCTCAGGGTCCTCAAATTCGGCTAACGCATTGACTGCATCATCATCAAAGGCAATTTCTGACTCATCAGCAATACTCGAGCCATCATGTGGTGCATCTGCTGTTGGAGAAGAATTTGACTGGGTAAAATCTTCTACATCTGCAATCTCATTAAATGCCGCAGCAGGCGGTAAATCTTCGCTAAATAACTTTGAAAACTGATCATCAACCTCTTCTAAAGAAAGCTCGTCCTCATCTAACTCAGCTTGTTTTTCTTTCTTTTTCGAGCGCAAACGCAGAATCAGCACCACGACGAGTAGAATCAACAGCAGCGGAATACAAACGGCTAGCGCTAAATTCAAAGGTGATTTTAAAATCTGATTTAATGGTGAAGCTTGCTGGCGCTCTTTTGCCTGCAAATTCTGATTCAACCGTTCTAAGATATCTTGCTGAGTTTGACGTGTTTGGCTCAATTGGCTTTGAATTGCTTCGAGCTGATTACTTAAGTCGGCAATACGCAATTTTAATCGGTGATTCACTTCCGACATGCCAAGCATTTGTTCACTGGCTTGGTCAAGTTGCTTGCGCATCACATCAAGCTCTTTGTTGCGCATAGTTTCTAGCTCATCTAGACGTTTCTTAAGCGCATCAACTTGAGCGGTGAGCTCGCTAACTGTCTGGCTAGACGCCGAAGATGAACGGCTGCTCATCGGCGTTGGCGCGGCTGATGGGGTTGCTGGAGTCGATTGGCCAGCATGAACCGAACTCTCTGATTGGCCCAAAACAATTCGCTGAGCTTCACGAGCAGAGATGGCTCTAATTTGCTCAAGCGTTGGAATATTTAGATAAGCCCCGTTGACCAGTGCGTTCATGTCTTTGTCAACAAATGCTTGGGGATTTGCCCGAAAAATGGCAACCATAGTCTGATAAACACTGACCGAGTTATTCGGTCGATAACGGTTCGCTATCGCCCATAAAGTGTCGCTATGGTGAATGGGTCCGTAACGCTGACTGATTGAATCTCCCTGACTATTCACAGCCTCGTTCGGACCAACCATCTGGATATACGAGGAGGGATCAACAGCGGCATGAGAAAAAATGGGTAATCCCAATAGCCCACAAAACAACAGTGTCGCCAAGCGCGAACTATATCGCTTCATAATGATTCCTTTTTATACTGAGCATTCAGATGTCATCCTTGCCATAGTAAATTCGCTCAGGTATTAGGTGAGTCCACCCACCTAATTTTATATTTTCGCTCTGATGAATAAGACAGATTTTATCGTCCTTATTCTATTTCGGCTTAATCTGACTTAACTTAAATCGATTAATAACTACATCCCTCCAATGCGCTGAATTAATTTAGCCAGATAAGGGACAACACAGGCGTTGATAACGTCAGCCTGAGCACAAAACTTCAATTGTTTGGGCTCGTTTTGACTTTGCCTGATTTGACTGACACTAACATATGGATGCTGATTCAGATCCGTTACTAGAGTGACAGGCTCATCCAACTGTATTTCAACACTGTCAATTTCACGCCAAATATCAACGCATTCGGCAACAGAAACATTTCCCTGACAGCTAACAGTAACTTGCGCCATCGCACCATAAAAAACCGGAACCGTCACGCTGTGAGCTGCCACCATGGGCTCTTGGTCACTAAAAATTAGTTTAAGCTGCTGCTCAATATCATCAGCTACCGAGCTTTGAGCTTTGCCTTGAGGTAATAAATTAAACGCAATTTGCCGAGAATAAATACTCGGTTCAACGGGTAATCCATTGAGCAGCCGCGCGGTCTGCGAGGCTAATTCATCAACGCCATCTTGACCATTCTCACTCACAGCCATCAGCGCGTTGACGTGTACAGACTCAATACCCACTTCATTGGCAAGCCGTTTTAATAGATGAGTTAACATTATCACAACGCTATTAGGAAGCTGATAGGCACCTTGTGCCCCAACCCATTCGCCATCTTCCATGCTAAGAGTCGATACAGCACCAATCACGTCAGTAGCCGTTGCATTGACTAACACACCACCAAAATTCAAAATATCGTCACTGTAGGTGTCAACTAGCTCATCATCACAACCGATAACGGCCTGAACGCTGCCCCAGTCGAACTCACTCGGCTCAAGCAAATCATATTTATTATCAGCAATTTCTAACGTCGAGCTTTGCTCGTCCGTTGCGCTATCAACTGCAACTATAGCCTCTACGGGATATTTCCAAGCGGTTAGTTTTTCAATTAATGATTTGCCTAACAGGGACGATGCCCCTAAAACCGCAATTGCCATATATTCTCTCTTTCATCAACGCTAAAACGCGTTTCACTTAATTAATTTTAAAACCTGTACCCATAAGCTTAACTGCTATTTGTTCTAATTAGATTAAAATCACACATTTAATTGGCCAAACACCATTAGAACAAGCAACTTTGAAGGCTTAATCCTACCCTATTTTAAACTAGGATTTTAGAATTAAGAATATCAGTTAATAGCTTATAGTTTACATTAACTTTCAATATGTTACTGACCATATAACAAAAAGGCTACCTGAGGTAGCCTTTTTACACGAAAGTGCTCAGTATTTATTTGGTAAACCGCTTGAACACCAAGGTGGCATTAGTACCGCCAAAGCCAAAACTATTAGACATCACTTGGTTGAGCGTTGCCTCTTTGGCTTTATTTGCAACAATATTAAAGCCTTGTGCTTGCTCATCTAAGTCATCAATATTAATCGATGGCGAAACAAAATTGTTTTCCATCATCAATAATGAATAAATGGCTTCGTGAACGCCAGCAGCACCTAAAGCATGTCCAGTCTGAGACTTGGTGGCACTAATTAAAGGCTGATTATCACCAAAGACCTCTGAGATAGCGCCAAGCTCTTTCACATCTCCAACAGGTGTTGAAGTGCCATGAGTATTTAGATAATCAATCGGCGCATCTAGGCCTTGCATCGCCTGACGCATACAGCGAACCGCACCTTCACCAGATGGTGCAACCATGTCATAACCATCAGATGTTGCGCCATAGCCAACAATTTCGGCATAGATTTTAGCACCGCGAGCCAGAGCATGTTCAAGCTCTTCAACCACCACGATACCGCCACCACCAGAGATGACAAAACCATCGCGGTTAGCATCATAAGTACGGCTTGCACGATTTGGTTCATCATTGTATTTGGTCGATAGCGCGCCCATGGCGTCGAATTCCATCGCCAATGTCCAGTGCAGCTCTTCGCCACCACCGGCAAACACCATGTCCTGTTTACCCAGCTGGATCTGCTCAAGCGCAGTTCCGATACAGTGAGCAGACGTTGAACACGCTGAACTCATTGAATAGTTGACACCGCGAATTTTAAAAGGTGTTGCCAGACATGCCGAAGTCGTACTGGCCATCGTTCGTGGGACCATATATGGGCCAACGCGCTTGACACCTTTTTCACGCAGAATATCAGCAGCTTCAACCTGATTTTTCGATGAAGCTCCACCAGAACCGACAATCAAACCGGTCCGTTCAGAAGAAACATGCTCTTCGGTTAATCCTGCATCAGCAATTGCCTGTTCCATGGAAAGATAAGCATAAGCGGCAGCATCACCCATAAAGCGAAAGACTTTGCGGTTAATCAGCTCAGCTGGGTTGATATCCAGATCACCCCATACCTGACTGCGCAGTTTCATCTGTTCGAACTGCTCGGAATGAGTAATTCCTGACCGACCGGCCTTTAATGCTTCGAGTACTTCTTCTTTATTGTTACCGATACTGGATATAATACCCAGACCAGTGATTACGGCTCTTTTCATCAGACGATCTCAATCGTTTAAACACAAAATTATGCTGTTTAAGATAACGTTCAGCATCGTGCTCGCTACCTTGTTTTGTGTGGAAGATTACAGGTCTATGCCGATAATTTCCAGTATAAAACCAGCTTTATAAGAGGTGCATTTTGGTAAAACCCATTCATTCCGCTGACCTTGCATGGAACGAACAAGGCTATCCCGTGGCTTGCGCATTTGATGATGTCTACTTTTCAAACCAAGATGGCTTAGCCGAAACTCGTTATGTATTTCTCAATCAAAATCAGCTTCCACAACGTTGGTATAATGCATCTGTCGATCATTTTACCATTGCTGAATCAGGTTTTGGAAGCGGACTTAATTTTTTGGCGACTTGGTTTATGTTTGATCAACTACCTCAAGAGCATCGCCCCAAACAAATTAATTTTGTTAGTTTTGAGAAATTCCCATTAGAAAAAAGTGATATTGCGCAAACCTTAGCGCATTGGAGCGAATTAAAACCCTATGCAGAGCAATTAATTGCCCATTACCCCACAATTTTAACACAAGGATGCCAACGACTCGTTTTTGCCAATGGTGCTATTACCCTAGATTTGTGGTTTGGCGATATTCACGAATCACTTGAGCAAATTCCAACGCCAACTTCAGGATTAGTTGATTGTTGGTACCTAGATGGTTTTGCGCCATCGAAAAACCCGGATATGTGGAGCCAATCTCTATTCGACAAGATGGCGTCATTAAGTAAAAACCAGGCAACACTTGCCACCTTTACTGCCGCCGGTTTTGTTCGAAGAGGTTTAATTGAGGCTGGATTTAGTATCGAAAAAGCACCAGGATTTGGTCGTAAACGGGAGATGTTACATGGGCACATCGAGCGCAAATCCAGCTATTCAACGATTGCTCCTTGGTTTTATCGTCATAAAGCTGAAAGTCTCGATGATATCGCCATTATCGGTGCAGGCCTTGCCGGAGCAAGTCTTAGCTACGCACTCAGTAAACGCGGCATTAAACATTCTGTATTTGAAAGTGAAAGTAGCCCTGCAACAGCGGCATCAGGTAATCGTCAGGGCGCAATTTATCCGCTACTTAATGCCGACCAACCCACTTTGAGTGAATTTTTTATCTCAGCATTTGCGTATCTGAATCAAACCATTCATGAGCTGAGCTCTCAAGGGCATCGCATCGCATTTGCACAGAGTGGTGTATTGCATCTGGGGTATAATGAAAAAGCCGCTAAGAAACTTGCTAAAACAGCACAAGCCCAGTGGCCAGAGACTCTCATCAAACCCATCTCGGCAGAACAAGCTAGCGATATTGCAGGTCTTGCTCTTGAACATTCAGGGCTGTTTTATCCGCAAGGTTTGTGGGCAACACCAGCTGATCTTGTTCAGGCAATGCTTTCTCAGGCAAGCGCCTCTGGTTATGGATGCGTTCAATACCAACACCAGCTGACTAGTTGGCAAACTCAAGAAGATGGCAAAATAAGGTTAAATTTTGCCAATCAATCAAGCAAAATAGTAAGCCAACTGGTTCTGTGTAATGGTCATCAAATCACTGACATAGCTACTTGTGAAAAATTACCCATCACCCCAGTCAGAGGTCAGGTTACGCACCTGAAAAGTGCTTCGCCATTATCTGATTTACGAACCGTTTTATGCTATGACGGCTACCTTACACCAGCGCACAACCACAGCCACTGCATTGGTGCAACCTATCAGCGTGGAAGGCTCGAAAGAGACCTTTCTGACGATGATACCCACAAAAACCTAGCAGCGTTAAGAAATTGCATCACTCAAGCATGGACCGAAAACCTCAATGTGGATGATTCGCAAGGACGAGCAGCCGTGCGCGCAACGGTCCGCGATCACCTGCCCTTAATGGGCCCTGTTCCCAATATTGACATGCTCACTCATGAGTATCCGCAGCTGAATACGCAAAAAAGTCGAGAAGCAGCGCCTCAATTACCATTGATTGAAAATGTTTATACGATCTCAGGATTAGGCGCTCGAGGCGTCACCAGTGCTCCTTTGCTCGGTGAATTACTCGCCTGTGAGCTAAGCGCTGAGACAATGCCAGTTAGTCAAAAAATCTTAGATGCTCTGCATCCGGCAAGATTTTGGGTCCGTCGCCTGTTACGAGGCCAACCTGCGACTCGGGATTAGCTCACTAAACCATCATTATTCTGGGTTAATTGGGTAAAACTAGCATTTTTTTTTCAATGCCAGCAATTGACAGCTATGCTTGATAAATGAAGGAATTCACCATAATAGCGCAATCTTAATTTGGTAATTTGCCTGTTAAAAATAAAACAGCCGTAGAGTGAAGACATAGAGACCATGACCATACCAATTTTAATCTGTGATGATTCTAAATTTGCGCAAAAACAGATGGTAAGAGCATTGCCCGAAAATTGGGATGTGCAGATTAGTTATGCCAATGATGGGGTTGAAGGGCTGGATGTTATCCGCAAAGGCTTAGGTAATATTGTCTTTCTTGACCTTAACATGCCCAATATGGACGGCTATGGCGTGCTTGAAGCCATTCAAATTGAAGATTTACCAGCATTAGTCATCGTCGTTTCGGGTGATATTCAGCCGCAAGCATACACCCGCGTAACCCAGATGGGCGCTCTTGATTTTATAAAAAAGCCATCTAATCGCGAAGAGATCCGTGACATTTTGCTGCGCTATGGTGTCGTCACTGAACAAGAACTCAGCCCATCGGTAGAACTTCCCCAAGAACAACCTAAAGCCTCCGAGGAAGATAAAACCAGTCAAGACGAAGCAAGCGAGCCGAAATCTGTTAAAAAATCATCGCGCAGCGGCGCCGATGACATCATCGATTATCGCGACCAATATCAAGAGATTGCTAACGTCGCGATGGGCCGAGCCGGTGACCTATTAGCCCGAATGTTGGGAGCTTTTGTCGTGTTGCCAATTCCAAATGTCAATATTCTCGCCATTAGTGAGCTCCACATGGCGCTGACAGCGGTTGCTGAAGACGACTCGATTTCAGCTGTCTGCCAAGGTTATATCGGCGCTGGAATTAATGGCGAAGCACTGCTGCTCTTTCATGATTCAAGTTTCGAAGACTTAGCCCAGCTGATGCGCTATGAAGGTGATTTAGATGATGCAGGCCAACTTGAAGTGCTCATGGATGTGGCCAATATTCTAATTGGTGCCTGTCTTAAAGGGATTGCCGATCAGCTCGATATGCATTTTTCACAAGGCCATCCGGTCGTTCTCGGTCAGCACACTAATATTAACGAGCTTATCGAAGCGAGTACTCGTCAGTGGAAAAGTAAAACGCTGGCGATTGAAATTAACTACGCCATTGAAAACCATAATATTAAATGTGACTTATTGTTGCTGTTTACGGAAGATTCACTGCCAACCATTAACAACAAACTCATTTATATTATTGAAGGGAGTGACGCATGAGCCGAATTCAGGTCGATCTGAACGACTTTCACTGGATGATCGAAATGATCCAGACCATCGATGTGGGTCTGGTCGTGCTGGATCAGAAGTACAATATCCAGACCTGGAATACGTTTATGGAAGCCCATAGCGGATTACGACCTGATCAGACTCAGGGGAAAAATATTTTTTCGCTATTTCCAAACCTTCCGGAGAGATGGCTGCGTAACAAAGTTGATGCTGTGTTTATGCTCAATAACCGAGCATTTACCACCTGGGAGCAACGACCACATGTATTTAAGTTCCGCAACTATCGCCCGATTACGGGGATGGCGGATTACATGTACCAAAACATTACGATTATTCCGCTTAAATCGCTAAGTGGTGAAGTAACCCATGTCAGCTTAATCGTTTATGATGTCACTGATGTTGCTATCAATAAAATGCAGCTGGAAAGAGCCAACACCGAATTATCGCAAGTGAGCCGCACAGATGGCCTCACCCAGCTCAATAACCGCCGCTATTGGGAAGAGCGAGCTCAAGAAGAATACAACCGTAATATCCGCACCAAACACCCTTGTTCGATGGTGATGTTTGATATCGACCATTTCAAACGGATTAACGACAACTACGGCCATTTAGCGGGTGACCAAGTGATTCGCCAAACTGCAAAATTACTTAAAGACACCATGCGCAATACTGATATTGCAGGACGTTATGGCGGAGAAGAATTTGTCGTGATATTAATCGACACAACCCAAGAAAACGCCATGATATTCTGTGAGCGGTTACGCCAGCTTATTGAGCAATCTGCAGTCAAATGGGAAAAAGAAACTATCCACTACACCGTTAGTTTAGGCATTAGCGAGTTAAATTCGACATTTGCTAACCATCAACAGTGGCTAGAGCACGCCGATAACGCTCTTTATTACAGCAAAGAAAATGGCCGAAACCAAACGACCATGGCGAAAAAACCGGAGCCTAGCAAAGAAAACTAGCCGGCTAATAAAGCTTGTTCTTGTGTAATGGCCTTCGCAATAGCATTGGGTTGCTGGTAAAAATCGCTTAATACGTCCATAAAGCACTGCGCACGAGCAGGAAATCCTTGCTCGTGATAACTCACCAGTTGAGAAAATACCTTGCGCTGAAAAGCGCGCCAGTCAACGCTCTCACCACCGAGATTATCGACACTCACACGAAAGTTAAATCCCGCTGACAATGACAAGGCCCATTCAACCGCTTGCGGTTTAACCTCAACCACTTCAAATTCTTTTTGCTGGGCGGCGCTTCGTCCATCAGGCTCATACCAATAACCAAAATCAACCAGTTCACGACGTTTAGCGCCGGCAATGCACCAATGGGCTATTTCATGCAGAGCACTGGCATAAAAGCCATGGGCGAAAATAATTTGATGTGGCACGCCTATCTTTTGTGAAGGTTGATACAAAGGCTCATCGTCACCTCGAACCAAAACTGTTTTGTAATCTTGAAAGGTTTGGTTAAACAATCTGATTAGATCATCAGCATTATGCATTCGCAATATCCTTTTCAAACATCTCTTTTGGCATCAAAGCGACGAATATAAACCCAACTAAAGCCAATGCCGCAGCTATTGTCATCGTCAGCTGGGCACCACTACCGTCATGCCAAAATACACCGGCAAACAACGCACCTAGCGCCCCACCCAAACCAAAGCCACAGCTTGCATAAAGCGCTTGAGCACTACTTTGTTGGGCTTGAGTATACTGCCGACTTAAGAGCTGCATGGATGCAGCATGCGCCAAAGCGAAACTTGCCGCATGCAATGCTTGTTCAATTACGAGCAATGGCATGATATCTCGGCAATACCCAAGTAATAGCCAGCGAATAACGGTTAAACCCAATGCCCATAATAAAACGCGATGGGCACTAAAGCGCACGAATAATCGCCCAGCGAACATAAACATGGTGATTTCAACCAATACGCCTAATGACACCATGGCACTGGCAAAGGTCGTTGAATAACCACCTTGACGAAGATAAAGCACAAAAAAGGTGTAATAAGGCCCGTGGCTCATTTGCAGACAAAAAATAGCCAACCAAAAAAGAATCATTGAGGGCCGCAATAGCGCTTGAATATTTGTATATCGTCTATTGCCCGCCTGGATGATTTGGACCTTAGGTTGAATAACAGGCATCGTAAATAAGATTAAACAACCAACTGAAGCAGCTGCTATAAATTCGATGGTTTCACTACCAAACTGATGGACTAACACACCCGTTATCATGGTCACAATGATAAAACCAATACTTCCCCAGGCGCGCACTGAGGGATAACGAGTTGCTTGGCTGCCAAGGCTATTGAGAGTGAGCGTTTCGATTTGGGCCTGCAGCCCATTCCAAAATAGATTGTACCCAGCCAACAGCACCAAAATGGCCCAATAAGCAAGGTCGAAGCTTAAACATAATAATGTCATGATAGTGAGCAGCGCACCGATGCGGATTATCTGTACACGCCGACCACTTTTTTGCGAAATAGTAGACCAAAGACCGGGACTAATGACTCTCATCGCCAGCGTAATCGCCATGATGGAACCAATTGTTGCCGAATCAAAGCCTCGCCCTGACAAAAACACAGACAAATAAGGGACGATAACGCCTAACAC
The DNA here is from genome assembly GCF_046054195.1 of Celerinatantimonas sediminis. Taxonomy (NCBI): domain Bacteria; kingdom Pseudomonadati; phylum Pseudomonadota; class Gammaproteobacteria; family Celerinatantimonadaceae; genus Celerinatantimonas; species Celerinatantimonas sediminis. The sequence goes on along the minus strand of NZ_JBEQCS010000028.1, from coordinate 20,735 downwards.
ACCATAATAGGCAAAATAGCAGCCACTGAGCCACTTAATATTTTTTTGTAACATTTTGCTTTAATAGCGATAAATGCAGAATGCCTGCATTTATCGGCATGCTCTGATTAGGCTAAAAAAGGCGTGTTAGTGTGAACATCTGCATTTTGTCCACGATTGCGCAGATAGTGATCCATCAAAACGATTGCCAGCATCGCTTCGGCAATTGGGACCGCACGAATACCAACACACGGGTCATGGCGGCCCTTGGTAACCACTTCAGTTGGCTCGCCATCAATGTTAATCGTTTGGCCCGGAACCGTAATGCTTGACGTAGGCTTAAGTGCTATGTGAGCTATGATATCCTGACCCGATGAAATGCCCCCTAATACACCACCAGCATGATTTGAGGAAAATCCCTGCGGTGTTAGCGCATCGCGATGCTCGCTGCCGTGCTGAGTGACAACATCAAAACCATCACCAATAGAGACAGCTTTCACGGCATTGATACTCATCAGTGCATGAGCGATGTCTGCATCAAGCCTGTCAAATACGGGCTCACCCAGACCTACTGGCACACGTGTCGCACAAACGCTCACTTTAGCTCCGATTGAATCGCCCTGTTTTTTCAAATCGCGCATAAACGCATCAAGCTCATCTAAACCGTCAGCATCAGGAAAGAAAAACGGATTTTGCTCAATCTGTTGCCAATCTATTTTTTGCGCTTTAATCGGCCCTAATTGACTCAAATAGCCGTGGATTTCGATCCCTAGCTTTGATTTCAAATATGCTTTAGCAATTGCACCTGCTGCAACACGCATGGCGGTTTCACGAGCAGATGAGCGCCCACCGCCACGATAGTCACGAATACCGTATTTTTGGTGGTAAGTGTAATCAGCATGTCCTGGTCGAAATAGCTGACTAATTGCCGAATAATCTTTAGAACGTTGGTCGGTATTTTCAATCAACAAACCAATCGATGTTCCGGTTGTTTTCCCCTCAAAAACACCCGAGAGGATTTTCACTGTATCGCTTTCACGGCGGGCGGTTGTATAACGCGAAGAACCTGGGCGACGCCTGTCTAAATCCTTCTGGATCATCGCTTCATCGATTTCTAAGCCGCTTGGACAACCATCAATAATGCATCCTAAAGCAACCCCATGACTCTCGCCAAATGTGGTCACTCGAAAATGCTGACCTATACTATTTCCCGCCATTTATGCCTCAACTTCTCTTAATTCTTAATAATTATTCTTAATAATTATTCTTAAAATTCTTGACTATAATCGACCAACTGCTGCTTAGTCAGTGCAAACACGCCATGTCCACCATTGGCAAATTCAAGCCAAGTAAATGGTACCTGCGGATACTGCTCTTGCAAATGCACCTCACTGTTTCCGACCTCAACAATGAGCACACCATTATCACTTAGGTGATCTTGGGCTTGGCGCAAGATCTGCCGAGTCAGCGCTAAACCATCACTGCCCGATGCTAACCCAAGCTCAGGTTCATGACAAAACTCTTGTGGCAAATGAGCCATATCCACTTCATCAACGTAAGGCGGATTACTGACGATAAGATCGTAACGCTGGCCTTTAAGACCGGCAAATCCATCCGATTGAATTGGGAACACTTGCTGCTCCAAGCCATGGTTCTGAATATTAATCTCAGCGACAGCTAAGGCATCATCGGAGATATCAACCGCATCAACTTCTGCATTGGGAAAAGCATAACTACAGGCAATCGCAATGCAGCCACTGCCCGTACACAAATCAAGAATGCGCTTAGGCTCATCACGTAACCAAGGTTGAAACTGCTGCTCAATCAATTCTGCAATGGGCGAACGAGGAACTAAAACTCGCTCATCCACATAAAACTCGAAACCTGCAAACCACGCTTTATTGGTCAAATAAGCGACTGGAATACGCTCCTGAACACGCCGTATCACCAATTCGACCAACATTTCACGCTCACTTTTGGTCAAACGCGCTTCTTTCACGTCTTGACCAATATCCAACGGCAAACACAATGCTGGGAAAACCAATTGGAGTGCTTCATCCCAGGCATTATCGGTTCCATGGCCATAATATAGGTTGGCGTAATTAAATCGACTCACTGCCCAACGCAGCATATCTTGTATGGTGTGAAGCTCTTTGACCGCCTCGTCAACAAAAATCTTTTCCAATTTCACTCCGCGATTGCGTACAATCATACACATTGATGTATTAGTTTAGCCGTCATATGCCCAAAAAAACCGCAACAGATGCTGATTTAGCTCTATTTAAAGAGGCCCTAAATGGGGTTAGGCCATTAGAACAAGATAAAATACGGCCACAACCGCCTCGAATCAAGCAAAAAAGGCCGAATATAGGCCAAATTAATCAGCAAATTAGTCAGCAGAGTTATTATTTTTCTGATGAATACAGTCCGATGTTACCAGAAGACGGGCCAATGCAATGGCGTGCCGATGATACTGAGCCAAATGAGGTAAAAAAGTTACGCAGGGGCCAATATGCCCCAGAGATATTTTTGGACTTACATGGATTGACTCAGCAACAAGCAAAACAAGAAATAGCTGCCCTACTTTACGCCTGTTTAAAACAGCGCGTTAGTGTTGCTTGCATTATGCATGGTCATGGACAAAATATTTTGAAAAAGCGCGTGCCACAATGGTTAGCACAGCACCCAGATATCGCGTGCTTTGTTCAAGCCCCGCGCGAATGGGGCGGCAATAGCGCACTGTTAGCTCTGATTAAACTCCCCAGAAACTAGGGGCTTTGTCCTTCGTGGTTAGATTTTATTTGAATTCAACCCATTTTGAACAAGTTAATGGTGTGAATCTTAATGACTTCAACAAGCTCACTGCACAAAGTTCAAGATGCATTTATTTAATGAATCTGCCTATGTTTAATGAACCTGCATTTAATGAACCAACCGATGCAGGAGAATCAAAGGCTGCCAACCTAACCACAAAAGTTCAGCAGCCCTAGGTAATATCAGAGAAGTCCGTGCCAGATGGATGAAAGCACAGAATAAGCACCTAATCTAAGCGGCGTCTTGCTCGTGATTAAACTTGTCAATACAGCGATTGATTTCGCTGACAGTCTGGCGATGTTTAGGCGTTTGATAATCTTTTAGCATGATCAGTTTGCCATGGTTAAACTCGTAGGCACCACGCCCCTGAATATAGATACGACCTTTAAAAAAAGCTTTCACATAACGAGCAATATGCTTTGGAGAATATTTTTTAAAAATTTTCATATTTTTTTATACCTACTGCACAAAAAAATCGTTTAAAAAGTTCCATGGGTCACGATTTCGAAATATAGAAAAGTTGTAGATATCCTTTTTAACAGCATTGAATTTTGCGTTACTCAATACACTTAGAGTTTTATATCACAAAAAGTTCAATCGATATGTAAATGTATAATAGAAATGTGATCGCTATATGACATTCAAAAGCAATACACCGCACCAAGAATGAATTTTGCTTTACAGCTCACACTCTTAGTTCATCCCCTTGATGGTCGCATGCACACAGATTAAAGTGGTAGCCATAAAGTTGCTGGCTAAAATTTACTCACCTGATGATTTGACAATCACTTCAGGCCCTGTTCACATGTTAAGAATTTATTGTACTTGTTACATAAATGATGTGAATTTTTAGTGCATTTGATGCAACTCTATGTTTTATTAGGTGCAATATATGTTCTTATACAAACGGTTGTATCCAATTTGGATACAATCTGACCGTTTTGGCCACTTGATAATAGATTTAAGGAGTTCTAATGAGCCAGATTATCTTTTCATCCCCTTCCAAATATGTGCAAGGGTTCGGTATTTTAAGTAAATTGGGTAAACAACTGAGCGCCATGGGCGATCATGTGCTACTTATTGCTGATGATATCGTCTGGAAAATCGTTGCTGAACAATGCGAAAGCTCTCTTAAAGAAGCCGGCCTAACTTACGCTTATGAACGTTTTAACGGCGAAGTTTCTGGCAAAGAAATCGCCCGCTTAGTTGAAATTGCTAATCGCGAACAAACTCAGGTTGTCGTTGGGATTGGCGGTGGTAAAACACTCGATACAGTCAAAGCAGTTGCTGATGATTTAGGCCAGCCAGTGGCTATCGTTCCAACCGTTGCTTCAACAGATGCACCATGTAGCGCTCTATCTGTTATTTATACTGAAGAAGGTGAATTTGACAGCTACCGTTTCTACAATAAAAACCCTGATTTAGTTTTCGTAGATACCAAAGTTTGCGTTCAAGCACCTGTTCGTTTATTCGCATCAGGTATTGCTGATGGCCTTGCAACATACGTTGAAGCCCAAGCGGTACTGCGCACCAACAGTGATTCAATGGTAGGTGCACGCCCATCCATCGCAGGGATGGCTATTGCCAAAGCTTGCCAAGAAACATTATTAACCCATGGTATAAATGCCTATAAAGCCGTCGAGCAAAAAGCTGTGACTCCAGCAGTAGAAGCTGTAATTGAAGCGAATACACTGCTTTCTGGTCTCGGTTTCGAAAATGCAGGCCTTGCGGGTGCTCATGCAATCCATAATGGCTTTACTGCGTTAAGTGGGGATATTCACCACCTGACCCACGGCGAAAAAGTTGCCTATGGCACGTTAGTACAGATGGTCTTGGAAAAACGCTCACGAGAAGAGTTAGAAGAATTCATCGGCTTCTATCGTGCGATTAAAATGCCAACCACACTCAAAGAGCTGCATTTAGAAAATGAATCCTACGAAGGATTACTAAAAGTGGGTGAACAAGCACTTTCTCCTGGCGATACACTTGGAAATCTAGATACTGGTTTAACTGCAGATGATATTGCTCAGGCAATCATTGCTGTCGATGCAATCAGCAAAAGCATCGCCTAAAGCATTTTGAAGTATTAAGGCTGAGTATTTTCACTCAGCCTTAATTTGTTAATTCGCAGGATTATCAAGAGAAATTAATTCGTTTTCATCCCCAATTACAACATGCGCGATACCAGCCGTTGCAAATAGCGGCGCTCCGGCACTAGGTACCAATTCTTGAACGATGTATCCGACCAGCGGTAAATGGGATACGATAAGAACGTTTGAATCACTTGCCAACTGCTTCATAAAATAGACCACATCTTTGGCATCACCATGGGGTGTTAGCTCATCGAGTGTTACTAGATTATCCGGCTCCTGGCAATAACCTTTTACTTCATCCCAAGTCTGCTGGGCCCGTACATAAGGGCTTAATAAGACATAATCAAATTTAGTGATCATAGAAGCAAGTTTCGCGGCCATCGATTGCACTTGTTCACGACCTCTGGAAGTTAACTGACGTTGGCTGTCACTTGGAGCAGTCATTTCAGCTTGTCCATGGCGCATGACATAAATATCCATTGCATTTACCTATAATGCTAAAATTAAAGACATGTTACCCTGTGTTGACCTAACATAAAACAAGTTACAGAAAATGACCTGTCATTGATTGCATGTCTGTGATGACACACCGATAATAAATTGAAACCATTAAAATATGGAGTGTTCTTTGCGAACAAGCCCGACTGACTCAAGAGAATATCGAACCGTTACCCTCGACAATGGCCTGAGAGCTTTGCTCATCAGTGATCCCCAAACCCCGAAAGCTGCAGCGGCTCTGGCAGTCAATGTCGGACATTTTGATGATCCTTTGCCTCGCGAAGGTTTAGCTCATTTTCTCGAGCATATGTTATTTTTGGGCACTGAAAAGTACCCTCATGCCGGAGAGTATCAACAATATATAAGCCATCATGGTGGTAGCAATAATGCGTGGACCGGGACAGAGTTCACCAACTTTTTTTTCGATATTGATAACGATTGGTTTGAAGGCGCTCTTGAGCGTTTTAGTCAGTTTTTTATCAGCCCATTGTTTACCCCAGAACTTGTTGATAAAGAGCGCCAAGCCGTCGATTCTGAGTATCAATTAAAGATTCAAGATGATGTTCGAAGGCTTTATCAAGTCCATAAACAGACCATCAATCCTGCCCATCCTTTTAGCAAATTTTCAGTCGGATCAGAAAAAACGCTGGCCGATAGACCTGATAGCCAAGTTCGTGATGATTTAATCGAATTTTACCACCAGAACTATTCAGCCGATCGCATGACGGTGGTTCTAATTAGCCCTGAGTCATTAGATCAACAGCAACAGTTACTGAGTTTTTTTGAACCTATCAAAAAACGCAATTGGCAAGCACGGCCTCATGTCCCACTGTTACGCGATGAAGACCAAGGCATCATGATTAATGTTGAGCCTCTAAAAGAAGTTCATCGACTCACTTTATCATTTAATTTTGAGAACATTCATCCGCACCAACTTTATCCAAACAAGCCATTGGAATTCTTAGCGAATTTAATTGGCTACGAGGGGCCAAATAGCCTTATTGCTATCTTGCGCCATCGAGGCCTGATTCAGAATATGACCGCAGGCGGTGGGATTAGCGGCCAGGACTTTCGCGAATTTACCATTAGCTACCAATTGAATGAAGAGGGATTAAATGCGATTGGCTCAATCGTTGAAGCCACCTTTTCACTGCTTCGACTGATTCGCCAACAAGGGCTTGAACAGTGGCGTTACGAAGAAAAACAGCAACTTTTAAAACGCACTTGGCATTACCAAGAACGAATTCGCTCGATTGACTTAGCCGCCCACTACGCGATTAATTTGCAGCAATTTGCCAAAGAAGATGTATTAATTGGCGATTACCTGATGGAGCAGTTTGAAGTCGAAAAAATAGAAGACTTCATTGAGCAAATGACGCCTCAAGCAATGCGTGTAACGTTGGTCAGTCCCGGAGTGGATACCGATGAAATCGCGCCTTGGTACGACACACCTTATAAACGCATGCCCTTTGCTCAAGAACAATTAGAGCGCTGGAGTAATCCGCGAGCAATGCCGATTCAACTTCCGAGTGCCAATCCGTTCTTAAATCTTGCTAATCCGCAAAGTCAGTATAACGATACGACACCGGTGCCCTATCCACTCATTGACGAAAAGGGCTTTAAGCTTTGGCACCATCAAGATGGTGAATTTAGGCTGCCTAAAGGTCACATCTATATCGCGATTGACTCGGCCTTTGCAGTGCAATCGGTCAAACATATTGCCCAGAGTCAGCTAGCGGTTGAGGTTATTCTCGATTATTTGGCCGAGATCACCTACCAAGCAGAAATAGCGGGGATGAGTTACCAGATATACACCCATCAAGGCGGATTTACCCTGCATACCAGTGGGTTTAGCGAACGTCAATTTGAGCTTATTAAGCTGGTATTAGACAGCCGATTAGACGGTAAATATAACGCCCAACGCTTTGAAATCGTAAAACAGCAATTGGTTCGTACTTGGCAAAACCAAAGTAAGATTAAACCAATTAATCAGCTGTTCCATAAGCTTACCGCAATTTTACAGCCTAAAAGCCCAACAGGCGAACAACTCGCTGCAGCCATTGAAGATATTCAACTGGAACAAATGCCTGAATTTATCGCTAATATTTATCGCAATATTCATGTTGAAACATTCATTTATGGCAGTTGGTCGAAAAAACAAGCCCAAGCGATTGGTCAATACATTCGCCGCACACTGGTTGATGGCAATGAACCTGCCAATGAAACTCCCCGTGAGCTTATAAATCTTGAAGGACTAAAAACATTAAACTACCGTCATCGCTGCCAACATAATGATTCAGCTTTGCTGATGTATTTTCAAAGCCCAATAGCCAGTGCCAAACAAACCGCACTGTTTTCATTATGCAATCAGCTGATGTCATCTATCTTTTTCTATGAGCTGCGCACCCAACAACAGCTTGGTTATATTGTAGGTAATGGCAACCTGCCACTCAATCGCCATGCAGGAATATTGTTTTATATTCAATCTCCTAATAGCGCACCACAAAGTCTTTTAGATGCGATAGATGAATTTATTGATCACTTTCCAAAAGTGCTCAATGAGCTCAGTGATGAGCAATGGAGCGAAGCGAAGCATGGATTAGCCGGACAAATCTTAGAAAAAGAATCCAATATGCGCACGCGAGCTCGCCGCTTCTGGGTAAGCATTGCCAATAAAGATATGCATTTTAATCAACGAGAAATAGTGGTTGAAGAGCTTATGCAGTTAACGCGTGAAGAGCTGATGCAATTCGCGATGGAGTTAAAAAATGCTACCAGAGATCGCCTAATCTTATTTGCCTGTGGGGAACATCACCCTTGTCAGGCAACTTTAAGTGATGCCCAAAATATCGGGCCGGTTGAACAATTTCAGGCAACGGCGGCTAAATTCAGCTACTAACTCATTCAATTTTCATTCATATATCGTTACAATAAAATTTGGCAGCGAATCAGTTCGCTGCCAAATTTTTTTAAAGGAATCACACAATGAAAACAGCTGGGTGTCTTCCTCAGACTCGCCTGAATTATGCTCTCATACTCGGATATCTGGCCGCTCTTGGTCCTCTGTGCACTGATCTTTACATCGCATCATTACCTGAAATTACCCGCGTATTTGCCACAACCCCATCAGCAACACAATTAAGCCTTACCGCTTCATTAGTTGGTCTGGGCATTGGTCAGTTACTATTTGGTCCACTCAGTGATCGCTACGGCAGACGCCTGCCTCTGATGGCATCGCTGACATTGCTTGTTTTATCAACTCTGGCCTGCTGTTTTGCACAATCTATTGACCAGTTGATTATCGCTCGCCTGCTGCAAGGACTTGGCGGCTCTGGCGGCGTCGTTATTTCTCGAGCCATTGCAAGAGATCATTATCAAGGCCATGAACTGACGAAATTTTTTGCCTTATTGATGATGATCAACGGTATTGCCCCTATCGCAGCGCCTGTTGCTGGGGCTGGATTACTTGCCATTATGGACTGGCGGGGAATATTTGCAGTATTAACCGTGATTAGTATTGTATTGCTGCTATTTAGCCATCTGCAATTACAAGAAACCTTGTCAAAAGCGGCCCGTTCACACAGTTCATTGTTTGCTTCATTTAAGCAAATGGGACAGTTAATTGTAAGAAAGCGCTTTATCGGCTTATGTCTGACACAAGGGTTCGTACTGGCGGGAATGTTTGCCTATATCGGGGCATCTTCGTTCGTTTTGCAAGAACACTATCACCTTTCGGCGCAGCTCTATAGCTTCTGTTTTGCTATTAATGGATTAGGGCTGGTTGTCAGTGCCCAAATTAGTGCCAGATTAGCCATTCGCTATGGCGAACAAAAAGTGATGCAAACTATTTTAATTTTCGCCGTCATTGCGGTCAGTTTGCTGTTGATTGGTGGATATTTTAAAGTCTCGCTTTGGATATTCCTGCCATTACTATTTTGCTCTGTGATTGTGAACAGCATGATTGGGACCACCAGCACCGCTTTAGCGATGCAAGAAGTGTCAGCCAGCGGCGGCGGCGGGGCCTCGGCGCTGTTGGGCTCATTTATGTTTATTCTGGGCGGAATTAGCGCGCCAATTAGTGGATTAGGGGGAAGCTCCCCAGTAGCGATGGCATTAACAATGGCTGGATGTTATTTCATCGCGTTTATTTTATACACCGTGTTAGTTGGTTGGCATTTCACTAATCGACGCCAAAGAGCGCAGCAAAATCACTAATATTGTAATAAAAGCGAGCTAACCGTCTCTTTGTGGGCAATAATCCGTTCGGCTTGTACCGGACGGATCCCTTTTACCGATAACAGCTGCTCATCGCTCATCAATAACAGTTCACTAATGGTCGTCACTCCCTGACGGGCCAGCTCTCTGGCTAATCCCGAATCAATCGCATCAATCATGAGTACTGAACCGGGTTTATCTTTACAACAAAACAAGCGGTCATCTTCTGGCAGAAAACGAGACATTAACTCAACAATGTCTTGCGCTTTATAATTAGCGAGCAAGCGTTTTTCTATCGGCTCAAACAGTGGATAGTTTTGCACAACCTGTAAGAACAATGCGATTTTGTCATTCACCGATTTATCGCTGGCGACTATTTTTTTAAGCATAATCGTATATTGCAGATAACTGCTAGCACTGAGCGCACCAGCGTCTGTTGTCACCGTGTCATCATCACAATTAAACATGCTATTGGCAAATCGCAGCCAACTGCCCTGCTCGAAGGCCACCTCTTCAGGTAGCGCATCAAGACAGAGGACACGGCCATGCATTAGCAGATAATCAAGGTGCGTATTGAGGCGAAAAACTGCCTGAAACACTAATTGATCGGGGTCGCATTCATCAACTTGAGGCCAATGTTCAAACGATGGTGCCATTAATTCTTCGGCAAGTTCCGCTGGTTTATGTCGCTTAAACAGTCGCATTGACTTCCCTTTTAGGACTTCCTTTACCCATAAATTAGTTAAGCTATGCGCTAGGTACAAATCTTTTATGTAAAAGCTGCTAGCGCACTCGCAAATCCCTTAAGTTAAAACTCAAGGCCTAATTCATGTAGCTGAGCTTCAAGCTGAGCTGAATTCTCAAACACGATTCCATGCATGCCAAGAGCCTCACAGCCGCGAATATTTCTGCTTAGATCATCGGTAAAAACACACTCTTGCGCTTTTAGATGATAAGTATCGAGCAGGTAGCGATAAATTTCTGGCTGAGGTTTTAGTAAATGCACATCATCAGACACAACGGTGCCATCAAATAGCTCCCAGAAATCGTATTTTTCTTTTAGGTAGTCCACGATTTCAATCACGTTATCAGTTAACGCATAAACGCCATAACCGGCATCTTTAATGCGCTGCAATAACTGCTGTTGACCAAAGATTTGGATTTGAGTGGTTGTTAGATAGTAAAAAAGCCGCGCCATCTGATCGGATGAAAAATTAAATTGTTTAATCAGGCTTTGCTCAACCTGCTTTTGAGTCACTGTGCCTAAATTGTAGTTAATCCAAACTTCGCTTTGAAATACATCTGCTCGCATCAGCGTAATGTTAGCGTCTTCACCAAAAGTCAGACGAATAATTTCCTCTGGTGACCAGCGCACCATGACGTTGCCAATATCAAAAATTACATTCTTAATAGGTAGCTTTTCCATGTTACCCTCATTGTCGTTTAAAGATTAAACCATTATGGATTCATCATACCTCTGATTTATAAATCATTCTTACGTTTTTTAAACAAAAGGGAGCAATTTGAGGACAGCGAACCCTGACCATTCAAGGGCTAATCGAATAAACGAGCCAGAGCCGCCGCGAGCCATCGTAGCTAAAATAAGCTTTTAATACAAATGAACCAATTTTTGCATGATTCGTTCATCAACTTGTTTGCCCAGTGCCGTTAAAAAATCATCATCAACCATGGCAAGCCAATAACCAGCCAAACCACCAAATACAATGTCCCAAAGATTGCGCCTAACCGCCACCAAGTTGCGCCAGGAATAAATCCACTACCATAATAAACTGGGCTCGGCCCGGTGCCATATGGCGTAATAATCCCCATCAACCCAAGCATCGGCACTAATAAAAAGACAAACATCTGCATATCGATACCAGGAATACCAGATGCAGCGGCTAAAATAACGGGTAATAAAGCGGTGGTATGAGCAGTCACACTGGCAAACAAATAATGCAGTACAAAAAATATGAGCGCTAAAATAACCATTGCCAGCACAGGATTTAAGCCGTTGATATGGCTGCCAACTAATTGCCCAAACCAATGTACGAAACCCACTTTACTTAAACCACTGGCTAGTGCGACTAACGTTGCGAACCACACCAAAGTATTCCAAGCCGCTTTATTAGCAAGAATATCGTCCCAGGTGACAATTTTACAAATCAACATCAAACTAATGACAAGCAACCCAACTAAAGCTCCGGCAATGTATTGACCCGCAAAAATCCACAACAATAATGCCATCACCACAAAGACCAGCAATAACAACTCATTACGAGATAACGAGCCCATCGAAGTTAGCTCTTTTGCCGCCCATTCACACACAGCTGAGCCTGATTTAACTTCAGGGGGAGCCAACCAATAACAAAGTAGTGGCACAATCAATAGCAGTAGAATACACACCGGAGCTGCAGCTAAGAACCAATCGCCCCAACTAATTAAAATCCCTGTGGAGGACTCAGTTAGAGCAACCGCTAAAAGATTGGGTGCTAAAGCCGTTAAAAACATTGAGCTGGTTACGCATGTAGTGGCAATCGCCGTCCACATTAAATAGGTACCGATGCGTTTACGTGATTCATCGTCGGGACTTGAATCATAAAGCGGTGGAAGGTTGCGGATAATAGGATAAATGGTTCCCCCACTGCGAGCGGTATTAGATGGGGTAAATGGCGCTAAAATCGTATCGGCTATCATAATTGCGTAACCAAGCGTTAAACTTTTCTTGCCCATCGTTTTTACCAGCCACAAGGCAATACGCCGACCAAGCCCGGTTTTTTCATAACCTAGCGCAAACATAAAGGCCCCAAAGATGAGCCATACAGTGCCATTGGTAAAGCCTGAAACCACCCAAGAAAAAGCCGCTTTGGCACTATGAAATTTAGGGCTTGCTAATTGTTCAGGAGAAAACAGTGCCCAGTGGTTTAAAAGACCCGCAAGCACAACCGCAATTAAACCAACCACCGCTCCCGGCAATGGCTCCAGAATAAGCCCTACAACACAGCCAATGAAAATTGCAAAATAGTGCCAAGCGTAGGCATCTAATCCTTGCGGTGATGGAATGAGGGCAATGATGATAGCGACAGCAACAGGCGCAATTGCTTTAGTAAGTTTCATATTCTGTCCCTTAACATGAGCAGTAATCGGAGTTTTACCGATATGTCAGTACAGCCGTTTGGATTTTTTAAAGACAGTTGATTTTAACTTGCCAAATTCACTCAGATAAAATGCATTAAATTGACTTTCAAGCTTAGGCGAAATAGCACTAAACGATTTGTTCTTAAATAGCGCCAAGGCTCAAGCTAAATCATCAACTGAGGCAAAATAATTAGCAAAAACAGCATCGATCAACGTCCCCTATTACTATTGGTGAGCGTTTGAATATCCAGTGTGATAGCAGTCAAAAAAGCGAGAAAAACTCCCTTATGACTGGTAATTATTTAACATCAAACCAGCATCCATAAAAACGCGATAAACCAAAAGCTAACCGTCTATGGCACTGATAAAAATGCGGCCCATAACGGGCCACAGATTCAAGCTAGATTGCGATACTTACATTATTCAGCTTGCTGATAACGAACTGACATGCAAGTTAGCCCCGCTTCGGCCTTGGCAAATTCACTAATATCAACTGTTTCGACATTAAAACCAGCTTCTTTTACTAACTGGATGGTTTTAACATGCTGTTCATTCATGCAAATCGTTTGACCAATAGCAATAATATTGGAGCCGAAAGGCTCACTTTTAGGCACTTCGATTTTTTGAAAATCACGAAAGATGTCGGTATCAAGCCAGCTTGAGTTAACCAGTAACGTCGTATCATCGAGGGCACAGCAGCCAGTTTTTAGATGCAGACAACCACTGACGGGCACCGCAATCACTTCGTAATTAAAAGGCGTTAAGATATCGCGCAATTGTTCATAGCCTTGCTGATTGGTGCGTGATGATTGCCCGACATAAACTTTGCGGCCAATCACCAAAACATCGCCCCCTTCAATTTTAGCGGGTAGCTCAATGGTGCGAATCTGCCGAAGAGGCATGAAATAATTCTCAAGCGTTGGAATTTCTGCTCGGCGTGACGCAACTCCCATTGATGAAACAACAGCAACTTCATCAAACACAATAATGGGATCTTCAACAAATACGTTATCTGCAAGTTCAGGATTATCTTTGAGCACCTTTACCTGAGCACCACAACGGGTCAACATTTGACAATAATGGCGATGTTGCAGCAATGCTTTATCGAAATCGATTGGTTCGCTTTCGATGTAGGTTAATTCACACTGCTGGATATTCACCGAAGGACGATGAGTCAACACATGCAACATTCTACAACTCCTTGTAACAAGACATGCACTATAACTATCGCATTACTTGCCATTGTGCCAGCACAAAAATATGAAATATAAAAAAACCAGCTAACTTTCATTAGCTGGTTTTATCCTAAAAGAGCGAATTATTTAGCGTTTTTATCCACCAAAGATGGGTTTTTAAGCCATTTCCATAGCGTAAATGAACAAAGCAGAATAATTAACGTTGCTGGCAAACCACCTAGATTAGAGAGTGATTTAATGCCTTTCACACCGACGGTACTAACCATAATCCAAGCAACAAGCCCGATGACAACGCCCCATAAAACTTTAATGGGCAAGCCAACGTTATCAGCAGAATCCGCCGTGTAATCTTTCACACATAAATCGCCAATTGCATCGGTACTGGAGTCCGCGGCCGTCACATAGGAAATAAAGGCAACAATCACCAAAAATGCTGAGGTAATCAGTCCCAGAGGTAACTGGCCAAAGATATGGTAAAGCAGCTTCTGGATACCACCACTATTTAAAATTGCATACAAACTTCCATGGGTATGTTGGTCCATATAAATCGCGGTACCAGAGAAAACGGCAACCCACAGTAAAATGAATAAGCTAGGATAAAAAATATTAACCTGAATAAATTCACGTACTGTATAGCCTCGAGCAATTTTACCTAAGAACATAGCGGTAATTGGCGCCCATGCGAACCACACTGCCCAATAGAAATCACTCCAGTTATGTGGCCAAGGGTCATTTGCCGCCGTACCAGTAAAGAGACTCATTGAGAAAAAGTTTGAAAGGAAATGGCCAAGCCCTTCGACGCCAATCCCCAGAATGTAAATGGTTGGGCCGCAGATAAAGACAAAGACGAACAGCGCGATTAATAGCCAAAAGTTAATCGTAGAGAGCCTTGCTATCCCTTTAATCACCCCTTTTACCGCAGAAATGACAAAGGTAATCACAACGATGGCAATAAAAAAGCCCAGCGTCAGAGCATTCTTTTGAAGCGGAATAAACTGACTCACCCCACCGAGCAGCGTTAAAGCACCGGTACCAAGCGATGATGCCATCCCAACGACTAATGAATACAGAGCTAGGGCATCAATTAAATCAGCCCAGCGCCCCGACACATAACGGCCTAAAATCGGCTTTAGCGAGCTATTAATCGAATAAGGTTGTTTGAGGTTATGAAATGCCAGCGCAAAAATTAACGCTGGAACAGCATAAATAGCATAAGGCGTTGGCCCCCAATGTAAAAACATCGCCGAAATTGCAAATAACACGGCATTCGGACTATTAGGTTCAATTCCTAAACTTTTCGCTGGCGCATGCAGGTGATATAGCGGTTCTGCCGTGGTCCAAAACAAAACACCTACGGCAAGCGTCGTACACAAGACAATCATAAACCAACGGGATTTAGCAATAGTTGGTTTGGCGTTTTCCCCACCAATGCGAATATTGCCTAGTTTTGAAAAATAGGTAAATACCGCCAGAACGAGTAAATAGAAACTTCCAAGGCTAAACAGCCATGAGAAATTATCCAATACAAAGCTATTTGCGACCTGAGTTAAAGCAATAAAGCTTTTCAAGTCAATCATGCTATAAATCAGTGCGCCGACTAAAATACAAAATGTCGGTAAAAATACTAATGGACGTATCGATTTTAACATCATCAATTCCTTTTAATTGGCTTGGGTTAAGTCAAATTACGAACAATGGTTTCATCGAACGTCTTTTCAAAAATTACTTCATCTTCACTAAAGGCCTGCCAAGTGGCTTTAATATAAAAATTGTGTTCATCACAGCTCATATGATAGTGACTTTTAAGAGCGGTCCACCAACCTTCACGGCCCATCGTTAAATCAAAATTTAAGACCGATGTTGCGCTTAGTGGGTCATCAGGATGAATACTTTGAGTTTGGTCCATCTTAAAATCGATGATGCTATCACAAGAGTTAAAATGCTGGCGGCCAAAATCATCCCGTGTTTCGAGGCTAACAATACCCGTTTTATAATCGTGATGAACAATCCGTTGGCTATCGCTGCTGCGCAATGTTTGGCCATCGAAATCTATCGGAATATCGTAAGGTGCTGGTTCAAACTCGGTGAACAGGTCATCTCGATAAGGCACATCAATATGGCTATTTTTTGCATTGATCCGGATAGTTGGCCTTTCAAGTGCAGGCCAAACTAGTGGCCAGTAGGCACTTGAAATGCTAATCCGCAGCCGATGTCCGGCAGGAACTTTATAGGCAACATGATTGATAGGAACCACCACCTCATATTGCTCATTAGGTGTCATTGGTTTGGCAAATTCATGACTATCACGATGTGTAAGGTTTAATAAACCGACGCTAATACGAGTCACTTGGCCATCTGGGTGAACGTCACAGACCCGCACCGCGAGCTGCCCCGTTGGCTTATCACTTTGAATGCTAAGATGAGCCTTCACTTGTCCGGCAATGGCGAAGTCTTCAGCCAATGGCGGAGTATCAAAACACAATGAACCCGCATCATCGGCTCTTTGATCGCTTGGTTGTTCCATATCTAAACGGATACCAACACACAAACGGCCACCATTTAAGCCAACCGTTTGCGGCGATTTTACGCTCAGCGCAAGCTCATCGGTTGGAACGGCATTAAGCAGTGTTTTATCACCTAGGTAGAAACGGCGATGTTGGGTGCGTTTTGAGGGCCAACTAGGCTCACTAATCCACTGCCCCGGACGAGATTCATAATCACTTTTTGGCGCTACGCTATCTTGCATATAGTAGGTTAACATTGGCTCATCCATAATGCCGGTGTCGATACCTTTAAGCCAATAGTCCCACCAACGAACCGATTCACTGACATAATCGATTTTAGGATTTGGATAAGCGATATTTGGGTATTTATGAGCCCATGGCCCAACTAACCCTTTACGCGGGGTTGATAAGTTTTCGAGCAAGCTAAATACCGTATTGCGATAGTTATCCGCCCAACCACTCATAGCATAAACAGGGATTTTTATATCTGCATAATTTTCGCAAATAGAGGCATGTTTCCAATAATCTGAACGCGTTTGTTCACTTAGCCAAGGCTTGGCTAAAAAAGGCATATTTTCTAGGCGTTCGAGCCACTGTTCTTGCCAATTTTCACCGACTAATTTAGCATCCGGTGCGCGCCCTTGAGCATAGGCCCAGAAAAAGGCTGCCCAATCTAAGTTATCGTTAAGCAGGCACCCGCCCATATAATGGATATCGTCACGGAAACGATCATCCGTTGAGCATTGGGTAATAATTGCTTTGAGCGCAGGAGGATTGAGCGCGGCAATCTGCAATGAGTTAAACCCGCCCCATGAGATCCCAACCATCCCCACATTACCATTGCACCAGCTCTGTTGACTCAGCCATGCGATAACATCAACACCATCTTGCAATTCCTGAGCTGTATATTCATCGCTTAAATGACCATCAGACTCACCACAGCCACGAAGATCGACGCGAATACACGCATAGCCTCGTGAAGCGGTCTGCGCCATGGTAATTTCATCGCGCACGATAGTGCCATCATTTTTACGATAAGGCAGAAATTCTAAGATAGCGGGGACAGGATTATTGGCAGCATCGTCAGGAAGCCAGGCACGATAGGCCAAGCGAGTTCCATCCGGCAGAGGTAACCATTGATGATGGATGTGATTAACTTTATGCATAATTTCCTTGCTGAATAAAATACGGGTTTTCCATACTAAGGAGCAGGATTTGTTAGTAAAACGTTATTTTGTTACTCTCAGATGAACTAAAAGTTCAAGATAAGTATCAAAATATGGCCATTCATCACAAAACAATCCCTTCATTAAGCGCCCTGATGATTTTCGAGGCATCTGCCCGCTTAGGGAGTTTTACCAGTGCGGCCAAAGAGTTATGCGTAACACCAACGGCTATCAGTAAACAGATTCGCCAGTTAGAGGACTTTTTAAATACCAAGTTATTTATTCGGCGCAAGCAAGGCTTGAACTTAACTCATAAAGGCGAGATATACTTGCGCTCAGTGATGCAGGCATTAGACACGTTAACCGACGCATCCCAAATCATGGATGACAATAGCCATCCGCTGCCACTTAATATTGAAATTGGCGCGTGCTTTTCTCATTTTTGGTTGATTCCAAGATTGGACAACTTTCGCGACAAATACCCAAATATCACCCTTAACATCACCATCAATAATGAGCGTGATATCGGCGATAATGTCAACTATGACGTTGCTTTTTATTATGCCTCGCTAACCTCGCAACAAAGAGGAAGCTACCTGCTATTTAATGAACGGATCCTGCCCGTTTGCAGCCCCTCTTTTTTAGCAAAGCATCCAGACTGTCAAAATTTGAGCAAAATTTGGCAGCAGCCTCTTTTAATGGTGCGCGATGCGCCTGTATTTTGGGAAAATTGGCAAACGTGGGCAGAACGTGCTGGCTTTAGTTACGAAAATCCGATTAATGCGCTGTATATGGAAGATCAGATTGCCATTACCCAGGCCGCTTTAAGTGGCGCTGGGGTAGCATTAGTTTGGGATTGGCACGTGCAGGATTTTCTTAAAAATGGCGAGCTTATTGCGTTAAAAGAGCCTATCGAATGCCATCGTAATGCCTTTTTCTTAAGTTGCGCCGATAATAATTCAGAGCGCAATGCTCGGCGCTTTATCCGCTGGGTGATTCGTCAGGTTAGCCTTTTGCCACCTCATTCTCATTTACCTCCAGCGAATCTAGCCGATAGTGCATAATATGTTGTGGCCCTGCTCCACCGAACAAAAATAGTTCACCAGAATCTTTAAAACCAACCCGTTGGTAACAGCGATAAGCACCACTATTTTTTAAATTCACCGTCAGATAAATCAATCTAACCGCCGGATAATTAGACTGCACATAAAAAATAGCTTGTTGTAACATCGCCCGACCAAGCCCTTTGGCTTGAAAATGTTCACCAATGACAACCGAGCGCAATCCAACACTTTGAGCAGGTGCAAAGTAGTAGCTATTTGAGTAAGCAAAATCAACTTTCAAATACCCAATTATTTGCCCGTCCTTAAACGCAACTAACTTTTGAACGCCCCATTCACATGAATCAATAAATTGCTCGGTTGTTCCAACATAAACTTGCTGGCTAGGATGTACCGTTACCGTCCGTAGTTTTGATAAAGGAACAATTGCAAAAGGCTTTAAATTAACCACTGATAAAAACCTTCACCTCATTTTGCCATTCGTTTAGTATGATTAAAGTAAATTAGCTTGAGCTTACTGCGCTAGGCCAAAAGATACCTAACTTCGCCTTTTAAGTAAATTTTACTCGCGACTGTCATTTTTTAATCATTTATCGCCCGTATATTTAAGCGTGGTGACAAGCGAGGCATTTTTAACCAAATGCCAATATTTATCAGTTCATGGATGATTTTAGCGTTGAGGAGTGTAACCAATGATCTGGTTTATTCTGGCTCTGGTAGTCATCATTGCTTTATCGGTTAGTTTTATTATCTCTCGCCCTCAATACAAGAGTGCTCAATACCAATACCAGACACAACACAATCTTAGAGCCAATTATCGCTCTGGACAATTTCACAATGATGTTACGCCACAACATCCAACCGTGACCAATGAACCAAGTGCACTGTTTCGGTTTCTTTTTCAGCGCACGCCTAATGCACGCCCTGACCAGATGCTCCCAACGGACAAGACAAACTTATTAAGTCTAAGTCCCCAAACTAATTTAGCCATCTGGCTTGGCCATTCCAGTAGTTTTATCCAGCTCGATGGCCTGCGCTTTTTAGTCGATCCTGTTTTTAGCGACAACGCTTCGCCTGTGCCTGCAACCAACCGCGCATTTGTTGGGAGCAATATCTACAAAGCGGCAGATATGCCAGCGATTGATTATCTTTTAATTACCCATGATCACTGGGATCACCTTGATTACCCAACTATTGCTGCGCTTAAAGCAAAAGTTCATCACGTGATTGTGCCTTTAGGCGTTGGCGATTACTTTCGAAAATGGGGATATTCTGATGAAATCATCACTGAATGCGACTGGAATCAGCATACCCTCGCGGGCGACGTTACTATTGTGACTCTGCCTTCACAACATTTCTCCGGCCGGCTTATCAATAAAAATCGAACCTTATGGGCAAGCTACGCCCTTATTGGACAATGTCAGCGGATTTTTCTCAGTGGTGACTCAGGTTATAGCAACCATTTCACAACGATTGGTGAACAATATGGCCCATTTGATCTGACATTCATCGAATGTGGGCAATATGATTCATCTTGGGCTCATATCCACATGACACCAGAACAAAGTGCCCAAGCCGCCGACGACCTTAAATCAAAGGTGGTGATTACCCAGCACCATAGTAAATTTAAACTAGCTTTTCATAGCTGGCAGGAACCTATTGAACGATTTATCAAAGCCAAAGAACACTATAACTATCAGCTAGCTTGTCCAATGATAGGTCAGTGTGTCGAACTTAATGCTCCTCTATACCACCATTATTGGTGGCGGGACCTACAGGAATTTTCGGCGGTTCAAGCTGTTACACAAAAGAAATAGTTGTCGTAAGACAATCAAGTCTGATCATTCTTAATAATGTGTGTCACTTTTGCTTGGGCATTTCACTTTTCATGGGGTGGGAACCGATGATTGCAAACACTCCTTTGCCCCAAAATGAGTTGCGCATTCATTTCATCTACACTCAGTTCACAGTTTTTCACGATACAAGAACTTATATGCTTGGAGGAAGCTTAACTACCGTTCTTACTATTAAGCAATCAACATTAACTACCTGAATTAGTGCTAATCCGCCT
>NZ_JBEQCS010000027.1:0-35117 GCF_046054195.1 Celerinatantimonas sediminis | reverse complement strand
GTGTGAGGTGTGCCGTGTCAGTGGTGGTGCATTATAGGGATACGGCATTTTTACGCAAGTGCTTTTTGTAAAAAATTACGTTTTTTTATTTACTTGCACAATATTTAAACAAACTTAAAAATGCTTCTATATAAGATATTCAAGCTAACGTTGTAACCCTTATGGATTAAGTGGTTTGATAATCGGCCTCGAGTATTACTATGCGCCATCATTAGCGACTTCTTTCCGTCATCGATTTCCCTTATCAAGCTCGTTTAATCTATATAAAATAATGACATTAATTTTTTTTAGCAGCAGCGTTCATGATTCATATCAAATTCGTTTTAGCTGCTAAAAAAAAACCGCTATCGAAGCGCTAAATGGAGATGACTTCACTATAGCCATTCGGTTAACATAGCCGCCTTTTTTCTCGAAGCAATATAGATTCCCAGGAGTAATTGATTAATGGTTTTTTCCCTTGGTCAGCGTTGGATTAGTGATTCCGAATCAGAATTAGGTCTAGGTACAGTTGTTGGTGTTGAAGGCCGCATGATCACAGTATTATTTCCGGCAACAGGTGAAAACCGACTTTATGCAAAAGAAGATGCTCCAATTACTCGTGTTATTTTTAATATCGGTGATGAAATCACCCATGTTGACGGTTGGCACCTGAGCGTTACCAATGTCGCTGAGCAAGAAGGTTTGCTCGTCTATCAAGGAACGCGTCATGACAACGGCCAAGAAGATGAGATAAAAGAAGTCTTTTTAAGTCACTTCTTAAAATTTAACAAACCACAAGACCGCCTATTCGCGGGGCAAATCGATCGCTTTGATCGATTTGTGATTCGCCACAACGCTCTGCTGCAGCGCTATCAGAATCAGCGTTCTGAACTTCGCGGATTACTCGGTGGTAAAGTCAGTTTAATCGCCCATCAGCTGTATATTGCAAAAGAAGTTGGCCGCCGATTTGCCCCTCGCGTGATGCTTGCTGATGAAGTCGGTTTAGGTAAGACCATCGAAGCGGGATTAATTATCCACCAGCAGCTCACTGCAGGTCTTGCCCAGCGTATTTTAATTGTTGTTCCCGAAACACTGCAGCACCAATGGCTGGTCGAAATGCTGCGGCGATTTAATTTATCCTTCAGCCTATTTGACGAACAGCGTTGTGTCGAAGCTTATGCAGATTCAGACAACCCATTTGATACCGCACAACTTGTGTTAGTCAGCATGGATATGCTCAAAGCGAAAAAGCGTCGTTTTGAACAAATTTGTGAAGCGCAGTGGGACTTAATGGTCGTTGACGAAGCGCATCATCTCGAATGGAATGATGAACGCCCCAATCGCCAATTTCAGATTATTGAAGCACTTAGTGACGAAATCCCAGGCCTGCTGCTATTAACAGCAACGCCAGATCAGCTTGGCCACTTTAGTCACTTTGCTCGCCTGCGCCTGCTCGACAGTGCGCGCTTTCACGACTACGACTCTTTTTTAGAAGAGGAACAGCACTATCACAAATTAGCTGAAGTCTCCGAGCCATTGTTAAGCGATTCGCCAATCAGCCAAGAACAGCTAGATAATCTGACCTCTTTAAGTGGAATTACGTTGAGCGCATCTCTTGAGCAAATTAACCACTCGCAAGATGATATTCGCCAGTTGGCTCGCCATAAGCTGTTTAATGAGCTGTTAGATTGTCACGGAACTGGACGCGTCATGTTCCGAAACACGCGCTCAGCGGTCGATGGGTTTAAAAAGCGCCTGCTACAAGCACATCCATTAAAGCTCCCGAGTCAATATCAAACTGCGCTCAGAGTACATAACATGATGAGTGCTCAGCAGAGTATTGAAAGCCGAGCTCAGCAACTGTTATATCCTGAATCACTTTATCAAGCACTTGAAGGTGAAGGGATCCAATGGACTCATTATGACCCTCGCGTACTGTGGTTGATTGATTTTCTACTTGCAAATAAACGCGAGAAAGTTTTGGTGATATGTGCCAGCGCGCAAACAGCACTGGCTATTGAGGAAGCCGCTCGCACCGAGGAAGGAATTCGCGGCACTGTTTTTCATGAAGGCATGAGTATTCTTGAGCGGGACAAAGCAGGTGCCTATTTTGCCCAAGAAGAAGCGGGTGCCCAAGTGATGGTGTGCTCAGAAATTGGCTCTGAAGGACGCAATTTCCAATTTGCTCGTCATCTGGTGTTATTTGATTTGCCAACTAATCCAGACTTACTTGAGCAGCGTATTGGTCGGCTGGATCGAATCGGCCAAAAACATGATATAACAATTCATGTACCATTTATGGAAAACACCGCTCAAGACAAACTGCTGCAATGGTACCATCAAGGCCTTAATGCATTTGAACAACCATGTGCCACCGGTAGTGCCTTATATCAAAAACATGCCCAAAGCTTGATGGAAGTTCTCGCCACTGACCCAAGCGATAAACTGCAAGCGCTTATCGAACAGACGCATCAAGATCATTTAGAGCTACTCGCGCAAATGGAAGCAGGCCGAGATCGTCTGCTGGAGATGCACTCCAATGGCGGAGAACAAGCTCATCAACTGATAGCTCAAATTAGTGAGCACGAAAGCCACCCTGAATTTATTAACCAAACTTTGCGTTTATTTGATGTTCTGGGGATCCAGCAAGATGATTTAGGCGAGCAGATTATGTTGTTTAAACCAACTGAACATATGCTCGTTGCGTCACTGCCAGGTTTAGATGCCGAAGGGCAATTGGTTACATTTGATAGAGACAGTGCTCTGCATCGCGACGAAGTAGCTCTTCTTAATGAAGAACACCCGGTGTTTGAAGCAGCTTTAGATGCCATTTTATCTTCAGAAACGGGATCAACTTCGGTGGCGTTATTGAAAAATAATGCATTGCCTGCTGGGAGTTTCTTTTTAGAGTGTTTGTTTGTAGTTGAAACATCCGCGCCGCCTCAATATCAAGTGAGCCAATACCTGCCAGCGACACCGATTCGAATACTTCTGGATAAAAATGGCAACGACCTTTCAGCCAAAGTCGGATTTGAGACGTTTAATAAACAGCTCAGCGCCGTCAATCGCCATATTGGCAGTAAATTGGTCAATGCCTCACAAACTCAAATCCATGAGTTACTTCGCAAGGCACAGCAATTGGTCAAACCTCAGGTTGATGCGTTAGTTGAGCAAGCAGCCGCTCGCGCTAAAACCCAGTTGGGTGATGAATTAAGCCGGATGCAAGCATTAAAACAGCGCAATCCTGCGATTCGCGATGATGAGCTGGAGTTCTGGCAAACCCAGCAACAACAGGTGCTCGATTATCTGGATAAAGCGCAACTCAAACTGGATGCACTGCGCTTTATTGTGATTGCGCCATCAAAATAACAAGCTGGGGATAATAGGACTTGAGCATAGTGAGAGCCACGGATGACTTTGTTTATCAGCCACCACTGACACCTTATATGCCAGTGATTTATCATGATGATGATATCGCTGTTTTTGACAAACCCGCTGGGTTACTTTCAGTCCCTGGGCGAGCGCTTGCGCATAAAGATAGTCTGGCTCTTAGAGCGTTACGTGTTTGGCCTGATGCAAAAGTGGTTCATCGTCTGGATATGGCAACCTCAGGCTTAATCGTGATGGCTCTAAATAAGGCAGCCCAGAGCCATTTGAGTCGACAATTCCAACAGCGTCAACCTAAAAAAACTTACCTAGCCGAGATTTGGGGCCATCCAGAGCAATCACAAGGTGGCATTGAGCTGCCTTTGCGCTGTGATTGGCCAAATCGGCCAAGACAGATGGTTGATCATGAATTGGGTAAATATGCACTTACCCATTGGCAAGTGATTGAACAGCGAGAACAAACCTCACTGGTAAAACTGATGCCCATCACCGGGCGATCTCATCAGCTGCGAGTCCATATGTTAAGCATTGGGCATGTGATCATCGGGGATAAACTCTACGCCGAAGATTGCGCGCTAAGCGCTGCACCAAGGCTACATCTGCACGCCGCAAAACTAAGCTTTTATCATCCCAGCACGAATCAATGGTTAAGCTTTGAATCAGCGGCAGAATTTAGTTAAATTTTATATTTTCTACGATTAGCCGATAATGACAACATAACCTTAACCCTTTATAAGGATTAAACTTATGCTGCGCTGGATTTTGCTGGTAATGATAACCATATCATCGAGTATTCAGGCCCAAACTATCTCCCCTCTTTGGCAGCAAGTTCCAGGATATAAACCACTTGATGTGGGTTCAACTCAAGAAGTCTCATTATGGCTAAATGAGCGCACCGCAAAAAAAGTAGGCAGCATTGTTTTATTACCAGACTGGGGCAATCGCCCAACCGATGACGATGCTATCGAGCCGCTTCGCCAGCAGCTTCCAAACTGGGGATGGCAAACCATTGCAATTACACCACCACAGCCTGCTAAACGAGATGTTTTGGTTGAAGGCAAAGACACCCAAGCAATTGATGATTATCAGAAACAGTTACTCGCAAGTCTTGATGCACTGAATAAAGCCAGAAGCGAGCAATTTGGTTATCAAGTAGTCGTTGCACAAGGCGCGATGGCAGCCTGGGTCATTCGCATATACGCGCAGCGCCAACGCCCACTGCCCGATGCACTGGTCATTATTGACAGTTATTATCCAAATTTGGCATTAAACAAAGCTATTGCTAGTGAACTTGCGCAATTAACTTGCCCAGTTTATGACCTATATTTTCGCGATGCCAATAATTGGGCTTTATCCGGTGTTGAAACGCGCAGAATCGCAATGCAAAGAGCGCAAAAGAGTGATTACCGCCAAAGTGAAATTCAAAGCGCTCCATATCTAGCAGTGTCCGGAAATTTGTTGGCAAAACGTTTATATGGCTGGCTCAGCTCATTAGGCTGGAATTAAATTGTGAATCACACAATTCAAGCGTACCTTTGATAATCAGAACACGTTACCATACAAGCTCAAGCTAAAAACGATAAAGGAGCATCGAATGGCCACAGTCGTTTGTCTAGAACGTGATAGTCTAGGCCTGCAATTTACCCTTCCAAACCTTAAAGGCGCTCATGAGTGGCGGGATTACCCCTTCACAACGCCGGAACAGGTTGCCCCAAGACTACGTGATGCCGACATCGTCGTTGTCAATAAAGTAGTACTCAATGAAAGCTTGTTGAGCCAGCTGCCTAAACTTAAATGTATCGCGGTGAGTGCAACTGGCGTTAACAACGTTGATTTAAGTGCCGCTAGTCGTCTGGGAATAAAAGTCTGTAATATTCAACGCTATTCCGGTGATGGCGTCGCAGAGCATACCTTTATGCTGATGCTCGCACTGCGCCGCAGTTTAATCTCGTATCATAAAGCGCAGCAAAGTGGCCATTGGCAAGAGTGCGGACAGTTTTTTTACGCAGATTTTCCCATCGATAATCTAAAAGGCCAAACTCTAGGACTGATTGGCAGTGGTGATTTAGGCCAGCATGTTGCCAACATTGCCAAAGCATTTGGCATGAATGTTCTGTTTGCAGCTCGCAAAGGACAAGCACCAAGCAATGGCAAAATTGAGTTTAACCAGTTGCTGGAACAAAGTGATATCGTTTCGATTCATTGTCCGCTAACCCCTGAGACGCAAAACTTAATTGGTGAAGCTGAATTTGCAAGAATGAAAGAAACAGCCATGCTCATCAATACTGCTCGTGGCGGAATCGTTAATGAACGGGCGCTATTAAATGCTCTTGAAAGCAAACAGATAGCAGGCGCTGGATTTGATGTAAGTGAGCAGGAACCACCCGCAGCAGAATCACCACTGATGCAGGCGGCTCAATACGATAACTGTATCGTCACGCCTCATATTGCTTGGGCTAGCCAACAAAGTCGTCAAATATTAATTGATCAGCTGATCGATAATATCCAAAGCTTCTTAGATGGCCACCCCAAACATCTTGTGAACTAATCACAGATTAAAGCAGGCTAGCGCATGCCGCGAGCCTGCTTGATAAGTTCATAAGCATGCTGAATTTCCTGCGCCTTTTTCTTGGCCAGTTCTAACATCTGTGGCGGTAACCCTTTTGAAACCAGCTTATCAGGGTGATGCTGGCTCATCTGTCGTCGATAGGCTCTTTTTACTTCTTGATCGGTTGCCGATGCTTCGATATCTAATAACTTATAGGCATCAGACAGAGACTGCTCGGAACTTTCATAGCGGTTACTCGAAGACGACGATCCGGACTGACTATTACTCTCTGGCCCATGATGCGACCAGTGACCACCGCCTTGACGACGCTGCTGAAAACGGATTTCAGCTTCCCAACGTGCAATAACTCGTTCTAAATCACTTTGGTTAAAGCCCAGTGCGCGTCCGACACGCTCAATCATCTGGCGTTCAATAGGCTCAATAATCCCGTCGGCAAAGACACCCGACATCTGCAATTCTAGAAACATCTGCAGCATGTCTGAGCGCCCTTTCACCAGTTTTACTAATTTTTGTAACTCTTCTTCTAACGGATAGTCACTGCGTTTACCATCGCGGAACGCTTCTTGTGCTTGTTGGCGAGCTTCCCCTTGTAATCCCATTTGATCCATCAACATGCTAGCAATCTGAATCTCTTGAGAGGTCACCACGCCTTTTGCTTTGGCAATATGTCCCATCACCGCAAAAGTAGTGACAAAAAACTGAGATTGCCCATCAGCACTACTAAACGAACCTAAATTAAAATTCTGACCCAATGCTCGATCGAACATATGACCAAGCCATAAACCAATGATTGCGCCCCACCATCCTGCGAACATCAATCCAAATATAAAACCGAAAATCTTCCCCAAAATACGCATTAACTAACCTTGCACTCGATAAAATTAAGAAGGCACTTCCCTTTCAGACCACTAAAATAACAATTGGTTGCAGCAATCACCAGATATCACTTAGATTGCAATAAAGCTAGGCAAGACTCAATAACTATGAATAAATTCATGAATTATTCACCAATTAATGGGTCTTACGATAGCCGAATAGCATAAATTCCAGTAAGATGACCAATTAAAGTTCACGGTGGTCCCTGCCCGGCATAAATATTTTAAATTGGCAGATTTTGACCCAATGATGATGAGTATGATTCAAAGGATATGACCAGCCCTAAATCTCTTTTATTTTGCGCAACATCTATTGCCTTGCTTTCTTTGAGCGTCAAAAGCTATGCAGATGTCAACTCGAACCAACCACTTCCTAGTGGCAGGTGTTACGTACCGCCAGCACCAAGATTAGACACGCCAGCGACACAAAATAATCAACAAATCGCAGTTCGCTCTAAAAATGCGAAATTAGTTCGCGGCAAAAGTGCCGAATTTAACGACGATGTTGGTGCCACCCAAGGCAACCGTCGTATGGTATCCGATAAAGCATCGCTGAATCAGCAAACTCAAACATTAACAGCCCAAGGAAATGTCAAATATCAGGATAACCTGATGGACGTTTCCAGTAATAAGATTCAGACCAATTTAAAATCTCACGCGACAACCATTGATCAAGCCAAATATCGTTTTAATGGCCAAAGTGGTCGCGGGCAAGCAAAAAATCTAAAATTAGCAACAAATAAAGCACTCTCAATGGATGATGCTGTGTACACCGCATGTCCTCCAGGCGATGAAAGTTGGTCAATTAGCGCATCGAGCCTTTATATCGATAAAAACCGTGACTGGGCGACTGCTCATAATGCGGTATTTCATATTTTAGATGTCCCTGTTTTTTATCTTCCTTATTTTAGTTACCCCATTAGTAACAAGCGCCAAACTGGTTTTTTATATCCTCAATTTACCAGCTCATCCAATAATGGATTTGATCTAAAAACGCCATTTTATTGGAATATGGCACCTAACTATGACTTAACGCTTACCCCCCGGTTAATGACCAAACGAGGCCAGCAGTTAACCACGAGTTTTCGTTATTTAACGCTTGGGCAGTTGGGTAAAATTGATTACGAGTATCTACCTGATGACGATATCACCCATGAAAATCGGTATCTGATTCACTGGGAAAACGATGGTGGAATAGGCGATCACTGGCGGCTACATAGCAACTATTCACGGGTGAGCGATCCTAACTACTTTTCTGATGTTGGCAGTGAAACAATCAGTGATACCGATGAGCTCCTCCAACAAGGTCGCGTTGATTACCGAGATGCTAATTGGAATGCCGGATTACTAGTTAACAACTATCAGATTTTAGGTAGCACCGAAGCTCCCCATAAAGTCTTACCAGAACTGCATTACGATGGTCTTTGGGATACTGGCTTAGGTAGCTTAAAATTTGGCTTAAAAGGCCAGATGGTTAACTTCACCGACAGTGACCCTGATGTGTATACAGCAAAACGCTACCATATCGAACCGACACTGAA
The DNA here is from genome assembly GCF_046054195.1 of Celerinatantimonas sediminis. Lineage (NCBI taxonomy): Bacteria > Pseudomonadati > Pseudomonadota > Gammaproteobacteria > Celerinatantimonadaceae > Celerinatantimonas > Celerinatantimonas sediminis. The sequence continues at coordinate 26,766 of NZ_JBEQCS010000027.1, read as the reverse complement.
ATTACCATTAAGTGTGCCTGGCGGTTACCTCAACAGCCAAATATCCTTGATGCAGACTTATTATGACCAAGACACCAAAGGTGATGGCTCACTTAAAAGTCATATAAGCCGGACTCTACCTGAATACCGGGTAAATGCCGGGCTCAACTTTGATCGCTCAATGAATTGGTTTGGTGAAAAATATCAGCAGACCTTCGAGCCTCAAGTTCAGTATTTATATATTCCATATAAAAAGCAGTCTGACATTGGGATCTATGACACGGCCGCTTTAGAGCAGGATTATTTTGGTATGTTCCGAGACCGTCGTTATAGCGGTTTGGACAGGATCTCCGATGCAAACCAAGTTACCGCGGGTGCCACAACTCGTTTTCTAAATGCCAATAATGAAGAAAAATTGCGATTATCAGTGGCTCAAATTTTCTATCTGCAATCGCCGCGAGTGACTTTGCCGGACGACGAAGAAGGTTATACCTACAGCTCAGATCGCTCAGCTTTAGCCGTTGAAGGTGACTTAAACATCTCTCACGATTGGTTCTTCCATTCGGGAATGCAGATTAACGATACCACCGGCAAAATCAATAAAAGTAATACAGCACTGGAGTGGAAACCCGGTGTCAACAAAATGATCCAACTTAATTATCGTTATGGACGCGATGATAATGGAACCTTACGCAATGAAATTAATCAAATAGGTACGAAGATGAGTTGGCCGCTGCGCCCGGATATTCATTTAGTGGGAAGTTACTATCGAGATCTGTACTTAAATCGTAGTATTGAATCGATTCTGGGTGTCCAGTACGATTCATGCTGTTGGGCAGTTCAAGTTGCATTCCAACGTTCGATTACCACACACTATGATTATGACGGCTCAACGGACCCTAGGGGTGAGATTGATAACGCAATTAAATTCCAGTTCATCCTCAAAGGGATTGGTAGTGGAACCAGCAATGACTCAGATGCCTATCGTAAAATGATGGATTCAGGTCGGCTGCCATACGGACATCCTTTTTACTTAAATAATTAATCCAATACGAATAACTAACAGGCAGCCTGATAGGGCTGCCCAGCAATTTTAGGGTTCACATGAAAGTAGTTTATCGATTATCGCTGCTCCTCTTAGTTTTACTTAGCACAAGCTTATGGGCCAAGCCTGAACTTGTGGATCAAGCGATTGCCATCGTCAATAACGACGTCGTCACACAAACAGATTATGATCAACTTAAAGCAACAGTTGAACGTAATGCCCGAGAAGATAAGCGCCAACTTCCACCCGAACAAGCATTACATCGTCAACTTCTAGATAAATTGATTGATGACCAGCTGATTCTCCAGCAAGCCAAACGAATGGGCATTGAAATTAGTGACGCCCAGTTAGATCAAACGATTGAAAATATTATTCAGCAGTCAGGAAAAAGCCGCGAGCAGTTTATCAAGGATCTAAAAACGCAGCAGAATCTCTCTTATAAAGAATTCCAGCGTCAAATCCGTCAACAACTCTTAATTAATCAGACATCGCAAAGTGCAGTCAGACGCCAGATTAATATTGATAAACAAGCGGTGCAATCAATGGTTGAACGCATTGATCAACAAGGAGAAAAACAGGTCCGTTACCATATCGCACATATTATGGTGAAATTCTCCGATGCCGCTAATCCAGAGGCTGCCCAAAAACAAGCGCAACATATTATGGCCCAGTTAAAATCTGGTGCTAATTTTACCAAAGTTGCACTAAGTCAATCGCAGGGACCTAAAGCACTCAAAGGCGGAGACTGGGGTTGGATGGGTATTAATGAAATGCCAACCATCTTTGCTCAGGTGATTCACCAACAACCGGCCGGAACACTGATTGGACCATTTAAATCAGAAGCTGGTTATCACATTCTGAAAATCGTCGCGATCAAAGGTATTGATAAAGTCGAAGCTACCGAGGTCAAAGCTCGGCATATTTTAATCAAACCATCCATCATTATGAGTGACGCCAAAGCCAGAGATTTGCTTAGCCAGATCCGCAGCGACATTTTATCAGGCAAAGGAAGTTTTGCTAAATATGCTCGCCAATATTCACAAGACACAGGGTCTGCTGTAAAAGGTGGCGAACTGGGATGGACCGATCCAAGCTCATTTGTTCCAGCATTTCGTAAAATGGTCGAAACACTGCCGATTGGCCAAATCAGCCAGCCGTTTCATAGCCAATTTGGCTGGCACATTGTCGAAGTTGAAGACAGACGTAAAACTGATAAAACGGCAGAGTCTAAACAGCAAAAAGCATTTCAAATTCTCTACCAGCGTCAATATCAAGAGCAAATGCAAAACTGGCTTGATGACTTGCGCCGCCACTCTTACATTAAAAAGCTAAATGTTCAGTAGCTTATAATTCGGAGCCGAGTCTCATCGGCTCCGATATTTCAAACTTAACCTAGTCATTTGCATCAAGCAAAGCATGGTAAAATTATCCACAATAGTCACATTCTGTTACTATTATGAATCAGTCTTAATTTACGAATCGGGATATCTAGCAGCGCTATTGCTCGCTATGATACCGCAAAATAGCCGTAATAAAATTACACCCGAATGGTTAAAACCTCAATGAGTAACAATTTTCATCAAGGCCACCAAGCCCGCAAACGGTTTGGTCAAAACTTTTTAAGCGATGACTACATTATTGGTCAAATTGTCGCAGCAATTTATCCGCAACCAGGCGAAACACTGGTTGAAATTGGCCCTGGATTGGCAGCTTTGACAAAACCAGTAGCAGAGCAATCTGGTCATCTAAACGTTATTGAACTTGACCGAGACTTAGCTGAGCGGTTGCGTCATCATCCCGATTTAAGCGATAAATTGACTGTTTATGAAGCAGATGCGATGAAATTCGACTTTACTCAGTTGCAAGAAAATGAGCAAAAGTTAAGGGTGTTTGGCAACCTGCCATATAACATCTCAACACCACTTATTTTTCATTTGCTCTCATTTAGCTCACTTATTAGTGACATGCATTTCATGCTGCAAAAAGAAGTCGTACAGCGTATGGCCGCAGGACCAGGCAGCAAAGCCTATGGTCGATTGAGTGTCATGACTCAATATCATTGTCGAGTGATTCCAGTTTTGGAAGTTCCACCAGAATCATTTAAACCTGCACCAAAAGTTGATTCTGCGGTTGTCAGACTAGAACCTTATCAGCAAGTGCCTTATCCTGTTAATAATATCAAAGCATTAGATCGCGTTTGTCGAGAAGCATTTAATAAACGGCGCAAAACATTGCGCAACGCATTGGGCCAGTTATTTAGCAGCGAACAGTTGGAAAATCTTGGTTTTGAGCTCAGCCTTCGGCCAGAACAGTTAAGTGTGGCTGATTTCGTTAAGCTGGCTAACCATCTCGACTTATCATAAAAGCTTGTTACGGAGAAACCGAATGTGTCCAGCCTCTGCAACCATCCAGATTGGTGTCGAAACCGAATACTTAGAAGAGCATTCTTCTGAGCAAGATGAGCAATTTACGTTCGTCTATACCATCACCATTACCAATCAGAATGATGCGCCTCTTAAACTACTTCGTCGCCATTGGCATATCACGGATGGCAATGGCAAAACCAATGAAGTCGAAGGTGAAGGAGTTGTTGGTAAACAGCCGACGTTGAAACCGAAAAAGCCATTTACCTATACAAGTAGCGTTGTCATTCAAACCCCAGTTGGCGTGATGGAAGGTAACTACACATTGCAAACGGACAATGGCGAGCTTTTAAGTGCACCGATTCCCGCATTTCGGCTAGCAAAGCCGAACAGCTTACATTAAACAATTGGTCTTGGTTATAAAAAGTATAGGTAGTCAACAATGCATTATATGATTGGTGATCTCCATGGCTGCTACGATGAATTGCGCCAATTATTGGAGATTGCAGACATCAATCTCGATGATAATCAATTTTGGTTTACCGGTGATTTAATCGGGCGCGGCAATCAACCTCTGGAAACGCTGCGCTTTATTCGCTCCCTAGGTAAAAATGCGCAGGTAGTGCTCGGTAATCATGACCTGCATTTTTTAGCCGTTGCCGATGGTGTAGCAAAACTAAAGGCTAAAGATAAGGTCGATGCGTTGCTCAGTGCACCTGACAGCGAAGAGCTGATTGACTGGCTGTGGCGTCAACCTTTGCTTGCCCAGTTAGACCGGCAGACGGTCATGGTCCATGCGGGAATTACGCCGCAATGGTCTCTTGAAAAAGCCTTAGCCTGCGCGGATGAAATCCATAATCTATTTGTCCAACCACAGCTTCGTCATGAACTGCTGACCCATATGTATGGTGATGAACCCAATTTATGGGATGATAATTTAGAAGGCTCTGAACGCTATCGATTTATCATCAACAGCTTTACCCGCATGCGTTTTTGCTATAGCGACTTAAGCCTAGATTTTGCTTACAAAGAAGGGTTAGAAAACGCCCCCAAAGGACTAACCCCTTGGTATAAGCTACGCAATGACCAGACAACGATTATATTTGGTCATTGGGCAGCTTTAATGGGCAAAGTCGATAATCCACAGGTAAAAGCGATGGATACAGGTTGTATTTGGGGAAACCAATTATCCATGCTCGAATGGGAAACAGGTCAACTTTATCAAACCCAATGTGAAGCTTATCGACGCTCCAACTGAACAAAACGGTAATTATAGGGATTTTGCTCATCAGCAAGATGGGCATTTTCATCACTAATTTGCCACTTTTGTGGTTCATAATCAGGAAAGAACGTATCACCATCATGGATGTTTAAATCGATAAACGTCAGATATAAACGTTGCGCTGATGGTAAAAAAAGCCGATACAGTTCCCCACCGCCCATAATCACTAACTCTTGCGTATCATTAAGCTGTTCTTGCTCTATTGCTTGTTGCAAAGAGCTAATCGTAGTAACGCCCTCGACATGCCAATGGCTATCTCGAGTGAGAACATAGTTATGTCGCCCTGGAAGCGCTCGACCAATCGATTCATATGTTTTACGGCCCATAACAACAGGTTTACCCATAGTCGTCTGTTTAAAGTGCTTTAAATCTGCGGGTAAATGCCAGGGCATCTGATTGCCTCGGCCAATCACGCGGTTATTTGCCATGGCGGCAATCATTGATATCAACATAACAATCCTTTATACAGCAACTCACTTAAAGCTGCTCATTATATACGTAAAATAGAGTTCTGAGGCAACAGAGATAAGACACAAAAAAGCCAGCGTTCATGCTGGCTTCTCATTACTTATTGAACTTACGAGCTAATCACGAACGTAAATGACTTCAACTCCGTCATCATCGTCGTCATCCCAATCGTCATCATCATCTTCATCAACGACGGGTGCTTGTTCAGCAATTTTCGATTGATGATATTCATCCCACTGAAAATCGACTTGCTCAGTCAGCGGTTCATCTTCAATACTCGGCAGCGTCTCGATATAATCCATGAGATCTTTACAAAGCTCATCAGTACCTTGCTGAGCAAGTGCCGAAATTTGGTAGACCGGACCTTCCCAATTAAGCGCCTGACAAACTTGCTCTTGAACTTGCATGAGCGTTTCGCCATCGAGCAACTCAACTTTATTTAGCACCAACCAACGAGGTTTTTCATAAAGTTTTTCACTGTATTGACGCAGTTCATCAATGATAGTCTGAGCATGTACAGCCGGGTCGCTACCATCAACAGGACAGACATCGACCATATGTAATAAAATGCGGCACCGTTCTAAATGTTTTAAGAAACGGATCCCAAGCCCTGCACCATCTGCAGCACCTTCAATTAGCCCTGGGATATCGGCAATCACAAAGCTACGCTGACTGGATTGGCGAACCACCCCAAGGTTTGGCACTAAGGTTGTAAAAGGATAATCAGCAACTTTAGGTTTAGCCGCTGACACACTGCGAATAAACGTTGATTTACCCGCATTCGGTAACCCCAACAACCCAACATCAGCGAGCAGCATAAGCTCCAGCTGTAACATGCGAACTTCACCAGGAGTTCCGTTGGTTTTTTTCCGAGGCGCTCGGTTAACGCTACTTTTAAAGCGTGTATTACCTAATCCGTGAAAACCGCCCTGAGCCACTTTTAAACGCTGACCATGTCGTGTTAAATCACCAATCACTTCAGCCGTATCAGCATCAGTTGCTCGAGTGCCAACCGGAACTTTCAGTTCAATACTGCCACCACGGCGGCCAGTACAGTTACTACCTTGTCCGTTTTCGCCACGCTCAGCTCGGTGGAATCGTTCAAATCGATAATCAATAAGTGTGTTTAAGTTTTCATCCGCGACAAGATAGACACTTCCGCCATCGCCGCCATCACCGCCGTCTGGGCCGCCTTTGGGTACATATTTTTCACGGCGAAAACTAATACACCCATTACCGCCATCCCCGGCTTCAACTCGGATTGTCGCTTCATCTACGAATTTCATGTTCGCTCCGTCGGTTATTACCGAACAACTTTAACTATCATGATTATGTTTTTAGTATACAAATAAAAAGCCCCGCTTGATAAGCGGGGCTTTGCTATTTTTAAAAGGTCTGATTATTCAGCGACGACGCTGACGAACTTGCGGTTCTTAGGACCTTTTACTTCAAACTTCACTGTTCCTTCAGCAGTTGCAAACAAGGTATGGTCTTTACCCAAACCAACGTTTGAACCGGCATGGAATTTAGTTCCACGCTGACGAACAAGAATGTTACCCGCTAAAACAGATTCACCACCAAAACGTTTAACGCCCAGGCGTTTACTTTCTGAGTCGCGACCGTTACGGGTGCTACCACCAGCTTTTTTATGTGCCATGAGTGAGACTCCTAATTAAGCGTTAATACCGGTAATACGAACTTCAGTAAACCACTGGCGGTGACCAGCTTGTTTCCGTGCGTGTTTACGACGACGGAACTTGACGATTTTAACTTTATCGCCACGACCGTGAGAAACAACTTCTGCTGTTACTTTACTACCTTCAACATAAGGCGCGCCGATTTTAACATCTTCGCCATTGGCAATCATCAGAACGTTGTCAAACTCGACAGTTGCGCCAGTTTCAACTTCTAACTTTTCCAGGCGAATGGTTTGACCTTCGGCAACACGGTGCTGTTTACCACCACTTTGGATAACCGCGTACATAATTCAAACTCCGCTAGCGCCTAAATCACTTTTAAGTATAGGCGCATTAAATTCTTAACAATGGCCGCGAATTCTACGCAAAATCGAGCAGCACGGCAAGTCTAAACTGTAAAAAAGTCTAAAAAATATTCACTCTTAAGAAAAAAGCGCCATCAAAGCTGCGTTTATGTGACTTTTCATGTAAAATTTGCCCCATTCTTGCCTTGCGCCAAACCAATTACAGGTAATCGTACAACTTTATGGATCTCCAAGCCATTCGCGATTTATCCGAAAAGGATATGAACGCCGTTAACCAACTGATCTATCAAGAATTAAGCTCCGATGTTGCACTGATAAACCAGGTGGCTGTATATATCGTCAACAGCGGTGGCAAACGGATGCGCCCACTTCTTGCTGTGCTCGCCAGTCAGGCGCTCGGTTACAACCAGGGTGACGACCATATAAAAATGGCCGCGATCATTGAGTTTATTCACACATCGACGCTACTACATGACGATGTGGTCGATGAGTCAGAGCAGCGCCGCGGTCAGGACACCGCCAATGAGCGTTTTGGCAATGCGCCTAGCGTTCTTGTTGGTGACTTTCTTTATACTCGCGCATTTCAGCTGATGACTCAGCTACATGATCTTAAAATCATGAACATTTTAGCCGAAGCCACCAATGTTATCGCTGAAGGTGAAGTTCAGCAGTTGATGAATTGTAATGATCCAGATATCAGCGAAGCTGACTACTTTAAAGTCATTTATTGCAAAACCGCAAAACTGTTCGAAGCCGCAACGCGACTGGCGGCAGTACTCGCCAAACAGGATGCGAAAATAGAGCAAGCGCTGGCTGATTACGGCAAGTATTTAGGGACGGCATTTCAAATTATGGACGACATCCTTGATTATGATGCTGACACCGCCAAAACTGGTAAAAATGTTGGTGACGATCTGGCCGAAGGAAAACCAACACTACCTCTTCTTTATGCAATGCGTCATGGTAATACTGAGCAAGCGCAAATGATTCGCCAAGCCATTGAACAGGGCGATGGCCGCGGCCAACTCAGCGAAGTGCTAAGTGCCATGCGTGAAACTGGCGCGCTAGAGTACAGCCATCAAGCCGCAAGAGCGGAAGCGGACAAAGCAATTAAAGCGCTTTCTATTTTAGAAGATTCACCATATAAAGAAGCTTTAGTTAGCCTTGCTCACATCGCAGCAGAACGACAGAACTAATGTAAACGCGGTGAGCCATCACCGCGTTGTTATTTACACGTTTTGACATCGCTACCCTTTTATATTCTTTACTCTTAAGTTCATCACTTAAAAAGCTCTGGTGTAAGAGCATTCATAATCAAATTTATCTCTGCCTATTAATTCTCTAATAAACAATTGGTTATATCTATTCATTCAATAAACTAGAATGATTTTACCTATCGCTCTATTTGGTTGATAATCAACTTAACAAATTGAGCAGACACGTTATGCTTAATACATTGACTATCAATTAGAGGAAATCTTATATGTTTGCATCTAAAGAAGGCCAAGCAGTCCCTCAAGTCACCTTTGCTACTCGTCAAAATGATGAATGGGTAAATGTTACAACTGACGATCTGTTTAAAAACAAAACGGTCGTTGTCTTCAGCTTACCTGGCGCTTTTACTCCAACGTGTTCATCCGCTCATCTGCCTCGTTATAACGAGTTGTATTCTGTTTTTAAAGCACATGGAATTGATGAGATCCTTTGTGTTTCTGTCAACGATACGTTTGTCATGAACGCCTGGAAAGATAATCAAGAAGCAGAAAATATTACCTTTGTACCTGATGGCAATGCTGAATTTACTGATGGTATGGGCATGTTGGTTGATAAAAAAGACTTAGGCTTTGGCAAACGCTCATGGCGCTATAGCATGCTTGTTAAAGATGGCGTCGTTGAGAAAATGTTTATTGAACCTGATGAACCAGGCGACCCATTCAAAGTTTCTGATGCCGACACCATGCTTAAATATGTTGCACCAGATTATAAAACTCAAGAATCGATCACCATGTTCACTAAACCTGGTTGTCCATTCTGCGCGAAAGCGAAACATCTCTTAGCTGACAAAGGGCTTCAGTTCGAAGAAGTTGTGTTAGGTAAAGATGCGACAACAGTTAGTTTACGTGCTGTCTCTGGCCGAGTCACAACACCACAAGTCTTTATTGGTGGTAAACACATCGGCGGAAGTGACGATTTAGAAGCTTATTTTGCTTAAACACTAGTAGCCCCTTCGGGGGCTATTTTTATTCATTTTTGCCCTGTTTTGCCAGCGCCATAAAGCGCTCCACCAATGGATTATTCTCAGCTTTTCGACAAAACAGAAATAAGTCCATATTAGAATCCACCCCCAACAGTTCTAAAAACACAATATTCGGCGGAGCACTTCGCTCTAATGCCTCCGATAACACAGCAACCGCCAAATTTGCTTCAACGACACTCAGTAAAGCCGCGGGGCTTTGAACCTGCATCGATCGCATTGGAATAAACGGCAGAGCAAAGTTCGTTACCATCATGCCGTACTGGTCATCTTCGGCGGAGAGGCCAACAAATATTTCATTTTTAAGTGAGTGGACATCAACTTCGGTAAAATTAGCCAGGTTGTGCTCAGATGAACAAGCCAATTTAAACGAAAAATGGTTGAGATAAATTTTGGCAATATCATCAATGTGGCTAAATGCTGCAGATGGGCCAAATACAACATCGACATGACGATTTAATAGCGCCTTAGCCTGAGCTGCCGGATGCACCTCAACCAGTTCTATTTTCACGTCAGGATGTAATTTATGGAACGCTTTGACCAGATTCGGCATGATGGAATTAGATGTCGAACTGGCGCAAATACCAATGCGCAGCCGCCCTATTTCGCCTTGCAATGCTCGAGCAACCAATTGAGTGCTCTGTTCGGTGCGTTTGAGAATATCGCGAGCTTGCTCTAGGAAAAGCCGTCCAATTTCACTTAACTGCACCTGATGATGATCCCGCAGCAATAGCTGCGCACCAAGTTCTTCTTCTAGTGCTTTAATCTGCATACTCAGCGCTGGCTGAACAATATGCAATCGTTTCGCCGCTCGGCCAAAGTGCAATTCCTCGGCCACAGCTACGAAATAACGTAAATGTCTAATCTCTGGCATGGTCATCATTATTTATGATTACCAATATCATATCAATATATTTCTATTACTAATATCACCCGAGTATAACTAGCTCTCAAGGAATACGCGGTATCAGATTTAATCCATAGGAATTTGATAAGATTATGAATAAATTAGGAAAAGCAGGTGCATGCTCACTAATGGCTGTTGCCTGCCTAACCATTATGGTGGGATGTGTCATCGTCCCAGGCCTACCAAATATTGCCAAGAACTTAAACGTTCCTCATCTAGCAAGCTGGCTCGTCACTTTGCCTTCTTTGGGCGTTGTCATCTTTGGTGCGCCAGTTGGAAACCTGATGAAACGCATTGGCGCTTATCGAGTATTACTCGCCGGGTTAGCACTGTATGGTGCACTTGGAGTCATCGGCATGTGGCTAGCTAATCCAATCGTTCTATTTGCTGACAGGCTCATTTTAGGCGGAGCAACCGCTATGGTGATGGCCTCTGGCACAGCACTCATCTCAGAGTTCTATCATGGCGATGAACGTCTGAAAATGATTGCTCTGCAAGGAATGTCTATTGAGCTTGGTGGCGTTATCTTTTTGGCAATCGGCGGAATTTTTGCGCAAATGCACTGGCAACTGCCGTTTATCCTCTACTTGATGGCCTGGGTCTTCTTAGTCGGTATTCTGCTATTTGTACCCAAACCTGCTAACCGCTCTGACGCTGAGTCAATTGCCAACGCTGACGCGACACCATCTGTTGCCCAAGGAAAAGGGCGCGGGAATGTTGCTATCGTCTATTTTGCTGCATGCCTAACGATGGTGCTGTTTTTTACTGCCGTCATCATGATGCCGCGCTTTTTAGCCAAACTTGGTTTAAGTGAAGACCAAACAGGCTACTTCATGGCATTTATCTCGCTGGTTGCCGTGGGAGCGGCCTCACAGATGCCAAAAATTCAGCGCCGTTTTGGCTCAATTATGACCCTTTGCATCGCTTTTATCGGTTATGCCATTGCGCACTTTCTCTATTCGACTGGCGTGATAGAGCTGATGATTCTCGGTGCTATATTTATGGGAATCGGCTTTGGTTTCTCGGTACCACTTGTGAACCACATGGTGGTTGAGTGCAGCACCAATGCTTACCGCAATCAGAATCTGGCAATGTTATCGGTTGCTATCTTTTTAGGACAATTCTTGTCCTCCTTTATGAGCTTTATTCCAGGTGATGGTGCGATGACATTCATCGTTGCAGGGATTGCCGCCATTGTTATTTCAGCGTTCTTTTTAACACAACGACTGGTTAAAAAGAGCTCCAACCCATCGTTATCAGAAACGAATACAGGTTCTTAAATAGTTATAACCTGTGACTTTAATTCGCATTCAAATCTGAAGACAAAAATTCATTATAAATAGGAGAAATCCCATGAAAAAAATCTCAATGGAAGAACATTTTATTATCGATGAACTGGTTCCTCATCTTGAAGATACCTATCAGAACATCAATAAAAACCTAGCTAGTAAAGCTGTACCAAAACTTAAAGAACTCGGTGAAAAACGCATTGCCGACATGGATGAAGCAGGCCTTGATTTTGCAGTGCTTTCCATTGCCGGTCCAGGTGTACAAATCGAACCTGATGCAGCAAAAGCCGTTCGTTTAGCTAAAAAAGCAAACGATGTATTGGCAGCCGCTATGCAAGAATATCCAACTCGTTTTGGTGGTTTGGCTCATTTAGCGATGCAAGATCCTGAAGAAGCGGCTAACGAGCTGGAACGCTGCGTAAAAGATTTAAACATGCAAGGCGCGATGATCAACGGCCAGACTCTTGGCTTGTACCTCGATAATCCTTGTTACGACGTATTCTGGGCTAAAGCATCAGAACTCAAAGCACCTGTTTACTTACATCCAGGTAACCCAGTGCAGATGCCAATTACTTATGAAGGGGCGAAAGCCTTGTGGGGACCAGTCTGGGGCTGGATGGCAGAAACTGGCGCTCACGCAATTCGCATGATTGTTAACGGTGTCTTTGATCGCCACCCAGACGCGCGCATCATTCTGGGCCATATGGGTGAAACACTGCCTTATTTGATGTGGCGTTTTGACAGCCGTCTGCCAACTGCTTACATGAATGTTGAGCTCAAACATGAACCTTCTTATTACATCCGCAATAACATTACCTGCACCACTTCTGGTGTGTGTGATGAAGTTTCGTTGCGCTGTGCGTTAGATAACTTAGGTGAAAACAGCGTAATGTTCTCAGCAGACTACCCATTTGAAAGTCTCAAAGAATCTTGCGATTGGCTAGAAGGCGCTAATGTAAGCGACGAAAGAAAAGCAAAAGTCGCTCACCAAAACGCAGAAAATATCTTAGCGAACATGAAATAAGTTTAATGCCCTGCCTTTTGAGCAGGGCTTTTTTTTAATGAGGAATGTTTTCTCATGAAGATACTCAAATTCATGCAGAAGATCCCTGCCGGGATCCTGAATGTCCCAATGATTGTATGTGCATTAGTTAATACCTTCTTTCCCCATGCACTGCATATCGGTGGTGCCACCACTGCGCTCTTCTCTACTGGAACCATGACCGTTATCGGCATGATGCTATTTATTTGCGGCTCCCAGTTTAAAGTAGCTGATGTTATGCCAACGCTTAAACGCGGTTTTGTTTTATTTGTGACTAAAATCATCCTTGGTGTGGTCGTTGCAATATTGGTTCTCGACTATCTTGGCCCTCAAGGCATTTGGGGCATCCCAGCAATTGCACTAATTTCTGCGATTGCCACCAGCAATGCTGGCGTCTACTTAGCCATTAGTAACCAACATGGTGATGCAGTTGATCGCAGCGCATTTGGCATTCTAAACCTCGTCTCCGTTCCAGCTGTACCTTTATTATTGATGGGGTTAGCCGGTGGGCAAGGACTTGACTATATGACGATTATTGCCACATTAGCGCCCTTTTTCTTAGGAATGTTAGTCGGCAATTTAGACGCAGATTTGCGAAAATTCTTAGCCCCTGGAGGCGTTATCGTCTTGCCATTTCTTGGCTTTTGTTTCGGCTCGGTGATTGACCTTAAAGAAGTTTTCTCTGCAGGATTCTCAGGTTTATTGCTGACCGTGATTGTATTGGTCATTAACCTGCCGATTTTACTTGGCGTTGACCGATTTATTTTGCGTCGCCCAGGTCATGCCGCATCAGGCGTTGTTCCAACTGCCGGTGCAGCTGTTGCCGTCCCAATGCTTTATGCAGCACATCACAGTGCCTATCAACAATATGCGACAACCGCTGCAGCACAAATAGCAATGGCAGTCGTAATCACAGCAATTATTACGCCGTATATTGCTAATTTTCTTGCCAAAAAAAGACACGCCCAAGCGGTTAACTCAAGTGAACCGTTAAAGCAATAAAACATCTCTCAAGCGAAGTACCCATTAAGACGTAGCTTCGCTTGTGCTAACTCATCTTTTATTTTTACTGACAATCAACCGATAACCCTCCAGTTATTTGGAGCTCGAAGTATTTTGCCACTGGTGCTTTCTCTGTTATTGACCAAGCTCGACTTCTGACAATTACCTCCCGAAGGGATCTTATTGACCTCGTTACCGACTGATTTATCCAATCAAAGGTTTCGCATGAACTATTTATCACTGACCAAAAGTTCATTATTTCTCTATCTTGCAACAACTTTTTGTGCTTATGCACAGACACCGCCTGAAAAATCAAATTCACTGATAACACCTGTTGTTAACCAGTACCATAAACTGGCTCAACAAGGTGTTCACCTGCATTTAAGCTATACATTTGAAACGGGCGGGAACCTCTCTGGAGGAACTGACCACGGCTATGGCTATAACGACCAAACATCACTAGGGATGATGCTTAACTTACAGAAATTACTCGGCCTAAAAGGTGGGCAATTTCATATGGTACTCACCAATCGCGGAGGACAGGCCGACAATATTAATAAAAAGGCGCACCTTGGCGATCAAATGCAATCATTGGAAGTGCACGGTTTGGGTCGAACCACGCGGTTGAGTCAATTTTATTATGAACAGCGTCTGTTAAATGAACGCTTAGATTTTAAATTAGGGCGAATGCCATTTGGTACCGAGTTTGGCAAAGCTGATTGCAACTTCACCTATTTTGGATTGTGTGGTTCACAAATTGGTAAATATAACGGAACCATTTATGGACCAACGATTTCGCAGTGGTCAGGCAATGTAACTTATCATTTTCTGCCGAGTTGGGCCGTAAAAGCCGGTGTTTATCAGAATAACGCCAGTTGGCTTAAAAACTCTCAAGGCCTAAATTTTGGTAACCCCAAAGGCATTCATGGCGTGACATTACCGGTTGAGTTGCACTGGAGCCCGACCATTGGGCTGCTCCACGGGCTCTACAAATTAGGTTACTGGTGGGACACAACTGGCGGGACTGATATCGCAACAGGGCAAAAACATAGCCATAAGCATGGCCTATATTTCAATGCTAGCCAACAACTGATGCGCCTTAAAAACAATCCTCAGCGCATGCTAAAATTGTTTGTAATCTCAACCTTGAACGATCCTAAATTCAACGATGTTGAACGCTCCATCGCAACAGGGCTAACACTTATTGGCCCCTTCGCCTCAAGAGTCCACGACAAGTTCAGCATTGGTGTTGATTACATGCATATGAGCAGCCATTACGCTCAAAGCGAAAAAACCGCTAACGAGGCTGTTTCTAGTGATGAAGTAGTGTTTGCCAGTTACTATCGCATGCAGTTAGGCAAACACCTTGAACTTGGGCCAGAGCTTCAGTACATCGACCATCCTGGAGGCACAAGCCACAATGCCAACAGCTGGATCGCAACATTTAAAGGAACCATTTCATTTTAAATGCAAAGGGTCAGCATTGGCTGACCCTTTATTGATTTTGTTCATTACTTTCTGACTAAATTACAAACTGGCGACCTAATTGACGAAGTTTATCCATCGCCTCTTTAAGCTGTTGCATATTACTACTTTGATTTTTCGTCTCGTGGGAAATTGCTTGAGTTGAATCATTCACGTTAATGATATTTTCATTTACTTGGCTCAAGGCTGTTGTTTGCTCTGTGACTGCCGAGGCAATTTGATACATCTGATCATGAATACTTTGAGCTCGAACTCCTGACTGCTCAACAGATTGCTGAATTTGATGGATCTGTTCAGACAAATTAGTGGAAGCATCATTGACCCGCCCCATGCTATCGGTAGCAACGCCCACATTTTTATCAAGAGCGGATAGTGTCTCGGTAATTTTCTGAACGCTGGTGTTGGTTCGTTGTGACAAAGCCCGGACTTCATCAGCAACCACCGCGAACCCCCGGCCAGCTTCGCCTGCTCGAGCAGCTTCAATCGAGGCATTCAGCGCCAACAAGTTGGTTTGCTCTGAAATATCCCGAATATTTTTTAAGATTTCATGTACGTTTTGGGTTTCATGGACAACGTTTTCAATATTACCAGTCGTCGTCATCAATAGTTTAGTGAGTGTTGCGATTTCATTGGCGCACTGTGAAGAACTCGAAACAATCTGCTGATTAAATTTCGTCGTGTCTTCAAGTTCACTATTACATTGCTGAATATTGCGATCCACTTCCTGAAAAGAACTGCCAATTTCTTCAGCAGCCGAAGCCACCAAATCGGTATTAGAAGCATTTTGCTGTACTTTGTTATGAATAACTTGCGTGCTTTCAACCGAGCTATCGGAAATTTTCAGCAGCTTTTCAATGGTTGCCTGGTTAATTGCAGTAGATTCTTGCAATTTATGAATAATCTGATCAAATTTTTTACAAAATTCATCACTCGAATTCAACGTCAATTTCAAATTTAAGTGGTCACTTTGCACGATATGATTAAGCTTTTCTTCAACATACAAGCGCCGCTTAATATTTACGCTATTCATGTAACAACTATACATAGAGACAGCAGCTTGTAATCCCGCATACAAACAGTGTTCTATTGGCAGCCAGATGGATAGATCATGGTTAAAAATAAAGATGTGATAACCCGAAATCTGCAGATAATAGAACAAGAAATGGTG
This sequence comes from Celerinatantimonas sediminis, assembly GCF_046054195.1. Lineage (NCBI taxonomy): Bacteria > Pseudomonadati > Pseudomonadota > Gammaproteobacteria > Celerinatantimonadaceae > Celerinatantimonas > Celerinatantimonas sediminis. The sequence goes on along the minus strand of NZ_JBEQCS010000027.1, from coordinate 10,480 downwards.
AATGGCCGCTGCGATTAGGTTAACGAAAATAATCAGCCAATCGTTATAAACTAATAGTAAACCAAGCAAAATAAATACTTCAAAATGAAGCATCGTCATGCCATGGGCTTGATCAATATGCATCGCCACAAAGCCATACATCAAAAAAGCATTGATTAGTCGGAACCTAGGATTATTCAACGCAAGAATGACGGCGGTTAGTACGATATTAATCACCAGATCAACCATCGAAAACCCATATATCCCCATGTAGATAAACGTGAGCAATGAAAGAGGCACCACGATGACATAGGTTTTCTGCTTAAAGGTAAACTCTTTGGTCAAATAATCTGCCATAACTTAACGTTATCCCAAGTAGTACATAGCTCTTAGTGTAGTTAAAATTATGCAAATGAAAGTAAATATTGGCGTGGTTATAAAACAAAGAAAGATTTATCCATCTCAGCGCCACAGAGTTACTCAATTGATAACTTAAAGTGCTAGATGTTCTGCCAGATAATCCACCATTAAACGCACTTTAAGTGACACCAATCGGTGATTAGGAAATAACGCCCAAACGCCTTCGCGATCATCGCGCAGCGCAGGTAATACCTCGATAAGCTCACCACTTTGAAGGTGTTCACTGACATAATAATCTGGCAGTTGCACCAACCCCATCCCTTTGCGAGCAGCATCCAAAAGCGCAAAGCCACTATTGCAGGCAATTTTGCCAGTTACTTTTAATGTGCGTGCATAGCCTGAAACTTTAAAGCGCCAATGGTCATAAGTTCCAACCAAACATTGATGCCCGGCTAATTCTGAGAGCGTATAAGGTGTGCCGAAGCGGTCCAGATAATCTTGGGTTGCACAGACATACAGCTGACGATTACATAATTTGCGACAGGCAAAGCTTGAATCGTCTAACTGTCCAAGCCTCACGGCGATATCGACACTCTGCTCTATCAAGTCTAACTTACGATTGGTCAATACCAGTTCTAATTCAAGCTCTGGATATAATTTTAAAAAGTCATGTAACAGTGGCGCAATTTTGCGCTCGCCATAAGTCACTGGAGCGGTTACTTTTATCTTACCCTGAGGCGTTTGTTGCATCTGAGTGACCACCAGCTCGGCTTGAGAAAGCCCTTCAACTAACAGCCGACAATGCTGGTAATAAAGCTGACCAGCTTCGCTCAGTGATACTTTGCGGGTAGTGCGATGCAAAAGCTTCACCCCAAGGCGTTGCTCAAGTAGATTGACTCGCCGACTGATATTGGCAACGGATGTTGCCAATCGTTTGGCCGCCTGTGTGAAGTTGCCGGTATCCGCCACAGCCACAAATTCATTCACCCCTTCCCAGTTCGCCATAGCCCCTCAATTATTACAAATATGTAAAAGTTATTCTTATTTTGCCCTGATTATCAATCAAGGTCGAACAACTATACTTAAATTTCGGTTAATTCAGCCATCTCAATCATCAAGAGGAAGCGCACATGCCACAAGATAAGTTTATTAAATCCCGCGCAGCGGTCGCCTGGGGTCCGAATCAACCACTGAAAGTTGAAGAAGTCGATGTCATGTTGCCACGTAAAGGTGAAGTGCTCATTCGCATTGTGGCATCTGGAGTCTGTCATACCGATGCATTTACCCTTTCCGGTGATGACCCTGAAGGTGTATTCCCAGCAATTTTAGGCCATGAAGGTGGTGGCATTGTCGAAATGGTTGGTGAAGGTGTGACCAGCGTTGCCGTGGGCGATCATGTCATTCCTCTTTACACCGCCGAGTGCGGCGAGTGCAAATTCTGTAAATCGGGTAAAACCAACCTCTGTTCGGCAGTTCGTGAGACCCAAGGCAAAGGTCTGATGCCAGATGGAACAACTCGTTTTTATAAAGACGGTGAGCCGATTTATCACTATATGGGATGCTCAACATTCTCTGAATACACCGTTCTGCCAGAAATTTCGCTGGCGAAGGTGAATAAATCAGCGCCATTAGAAGAGATCTGCCTGTTGGGCTGCGGTGTCACAACCGGAATGGGGGCTGTTATGAATACCGCCAAAGTTCAAAAAGGTGACAACGTTGCCATCTTCGGACTTGGTGGCATTGGCCTATCGGCCGTTATTGGTGCCAGAATGGCCGGAGCTGGGCGCATCATCGGGATTGATATTAATGAATCTAAGTTTGAGCTCGCCAAGCAGTTGGGCGCAACCGATGTCATTAACCCTCAGAAATTCGATAAGCCTATTCAGGAAGTGATTATCGAAATGACTGATGGCGGAGTTGAGTTTTCCTTTGAATGTATTGGCAACGTCAATGTCATGCGCCAAGCTCTGGAATGTTGCCATAAAGGTTGGGGCGAATCAGTGGTCATTGGGGTTGCTGGCGCCGGCCAGGAAATTTCAACGCGACCATTCCAGCTGGTCACAGGGCGTGTATGGCGTGGCAGTGCGTTTGGTGGCGTAAAAGGTCGCTCGCAGCTTCCCGGCATTGTCGAGCAATATCTCGCAGGTGAATTTGGTCTGCAGGAATTTATCACCCATACCATGAGCTTAGATGATATTAATGATGCATTTGAGCTGATGCACAAAGGTGAGAGCATTCGCTCAGTGATACATTTCTAATTGAACAACTCAGAGCCCTGATTATATGGCTCTGAGTCTGTTTTGGCTTGCTCAAATACACAAGGAAGCTCTTATGGATTTAACACATATCAGTCAGGCCAAGGTATTTGGCGGCTGGCATAAACAATATCAGCATGATTCGAACGTTTTAAATTGTTCGATGCGCTTTGCTATCTTTCTTCCTCTTAAAGCAACTCCCGCCACGCCTGTTCCCGTTTTGTACTGGCTGTCAGGGCTCACCTGCAGTGATGAAAATTTCATGCAAAAAGCCGCTGCATTTCAAAAAGCCGCTGAATTAGGCATTGCTATTGTTGCCGCCGATACCAGCCCACGAGGAGATGACGTACCAGATGATCCACAAGGTAGTTATGATTTTGGCCTCGGTGCTGGATTTTATCTTAATGCCACCCAACAACCGTGGCAAAAACACTATCAGATGTACTCGTACATCACCGATGAACTACCTAAATTGATTGAGAAAAACTTTCCTGTCACATCGCGCAAAGCCATTTCCGGCCATAGTATGGGTGGCCATGGGGCGCTCACTATCGGCCTTAAAAATCAGGAACAATACGTTTCTATTTCAGCATTTAGCCCAATTTGTCACCCTAGTATTGTGCCTTGGGGAGAAAAGGCTTTTCGCCATTATTTGGGGGAAGATAAATCGAGCTGGTCAGAATATGATGCCACTGAACTTGCGAAAACACTGGAAGTTAAACGCCCGATTCTGATTGACCAAGGCGATGCGGATGGCTTTTTACAAGAACAGCTTAAACCAGAGACGTTACAAACCGTAGCCACACAAAAACAACTCCCACTAACGTTGCGGATGCAAGCAGGATATGACCACAGCTATTTTTTCATCCAAACGTTTATTGGTGAACATCTTGAGTTTCATGCGCGCTATTTGAATTCAAAAATATAACCCAACGAATTAGCCACCAGCCACCTTTAACCGACAGCTATCTATGGGCTGTCGGTTACCTTCTTTTTCCTAGCGGATAATCACAATTTAAGCTGGATGAAAACAAGTAGACAGGTATTTTGAACATCCATTCACAAAAACACAAAATATTTCTAACATTTCATTAAAAACATCTAAATCTCAAACATTTTTCTGGCAATGAGAGTTATGGTGGATCGCTTTTATAAGCAATTCTGCTGTGGATTTTGTTAACCAATATTAAGAATTAAGAGGTTTATATGAAATTAACAAAATGTTTAATTGCTGCATCTCTTCTATCTTCATTATGCAGTACTGCAATTTTAGCCGCGGATTATTCTCCTGATAATTACCTCACTGGCGACTGGCTCGGTTGGCGAACCAAACTGCATCAAGCAGGCGTTGATGTCAATTTAGGCTATACCTTTGAAACTGGTGGAAATCTAAGCGGGGGCGATAACCACGCCTATAGTTACGCTGATCAGACATCTCTTGGTTTTGATTTTGATCTCAACCGGTTAATTGGACTCAATGGAGGTTCGTTTCATTTTGCTTTGGCCAACCGAGGCGGGCAAGACCAAGATATCAATGATAAAGCGGGCATGAATGACCTAATGCAATCATTAGAGATTTATGGACGAGGCCGAGTGACTCGAATCACCAAGTTTTATTATGAGCAGCAGCTCATATCAAATAACTTGGATATCAAATTAGGCCGAATGTCATTTGGAGATGAGTTTGGCACAACCGAATGTGAATTTACCTATTTAGGCTTTTGTGGCTCCCAGCCGGGTAACTTTAACTCCTCGATTTATAACTGGCCAATTTCGCAGTGGGCTGGCGATGTGAAATATAATTTTCTACCGCAGTGGTATGCAAAATTAGGGCTTTATCAGCAAAATCCGGGGTGGTTGGCCAATGGTCAAGGTTGGGATTTTGGTAATCCCAAAGGTAGCGATGGCGTAACAATTCCAGTTGAATTTGGCTGGATGCCACACCTGTTTGGCCTGCCAGGCACTTACAAATTAGGCTATTGGTATGATACCGCTGGTGGCGATGATGTTTACCTTAATAGTGATGGCTTAGCGCTATCAACCAATGGCGGAACCCCCAAACAGCATTCACATAAAGCGGGCTATTATTTTTCAGCCAATCAACAAGTGCTTAGCTTCGGCAATAATAGTCAAAGAGGCATGAACGTCTTTCTCTATAGCACCGTGAATGACCATGACATTGCAACGGTTGACCGCTCTGTTGCAGCTGGAGTCACCCTCAAAGGGCCATTTGCGATTCGTCCAAAAGATAAATGGGGAATTGGCATTGACTATCTACATGTCAGCGATCGCTATGCAGATAATCAGCGCGCTGCATCAAATCCCGTACCATCAGATGAAGTGGTTTTTGCCAGCTACTATAAATTTCAGCTCACCAACTACTTTGCTCTGCGTCCAGAGATTCAATATCTAAATCACCCTGGTGGTACGAGCGATAACGCCAATGCATGGGTGGCCACATTAAAAGGCAATATCGACTTTTAATCTTTATAAAATGCCAAAAGGCTGTGTTGTTAATAACACAGCCTTTTTATCAGCCCATCACTCGCAAAATTAACGGTTTAATTTAAAATGAGTAATCATAGCATTTAACCTATCGGCAAGTTCTGATAGCTCTGAAGCTCTGGTTTTTACTTGAATACTCCCCTCTTTCATACCAACAGAAGCCTGATTCACCTCATGAATATCGGTTGCGACTTCCCCCGCCATTGCTGAAGTCTTATTCACATTAGTATTAACACCTTGAACGGCACTCGCAGCCTGATTCACGTTGCTTGAGATTTCATGAGTGGTCGCAGACTGCTGCTCAATTGCGGTGGCAACCGTGGTCACAATTTGGTTTGTTTCATCGATAATTCTGACAATCGCTTTAATCGCACTAATAGACTCTTGGGTCGTCGATTGAACATCAGAAATCTTTTCACCGATTTCTTTGGTTGCGTCAGCAGTTTGCTGGGCAAGCGCTTTAACCTGTTCAGCAACTACCGCAAAGCCCCGCCCAGCTTCACCCGCTCTTGCCGCCTCAATCGTTGCATTTAATGCCAACAAGTTCGTTTGATTAGAAATATTCGCAATGGTTTCTGTGACGTTGTTGATTTCTGATGCAGCCTTATCAAGATTATTCACTTTCACCGAGATTTGTTCTGCCTGTTTGACTGCCTCAGAAGTGGTCCGACTGCCATTTTCAGTGTTCTTAGCGATTTCATTGATGGTTAATGACATCTCCTCAATCGCTGACGCTATCATATGCAGGTTTTCAGTCGCTCCTTCTGATGCCTGAGAAACGGAACTCATATTCACCGTCATCTCTTCAGCGGCGGCGCTCACCTTATTCGATTTGTCATAGATCTGGCCAGAGCTTTTCGAAATACCGCCGGAGACATCTAACAATACGGATGATGACGAGGTGAGTGTTCGAATACCAGTGATAATCTCAGTCAGCATTTCTGAGAGCTTATTCGCCATCTCTTCCATATTTCCATAGACGCCACGCGACTTTTTGCGCTTATCGAATTGAATGGTCAAATCACCACTGGCAATACTTCGGGCAACCTGCGCAATTTTGCCCGGATCATTACCAAGCTGCGCCATAATATTTATTGAAAGCAGGTATGAAAAAATAAGGCTCAGGACGACAACAGCCAACATAATGTATATCGATGTCTGCAACAGAGAATCTAATTCAGTCTTAACAAAATTCATGCTCATCGCAGCATTGATAGTGTAATCCCTGCCATTTTTATCTTTAAAAGGAATGGACAGAATATATAAATCGCCCCATTTGGTATTTAACTTATCAACATACTTTTTACCGGCTTTAATCGTGGCTAAGCTCTCACTGCCCAAACGCTCATCTGGCGTACCTAAAAAGGTGTAATGCTCTTTATGGTTAACTTTATCCGCTGAAGTGCCCGAAGTAGTGACTAGTTTGCCGTCGATCACCATCATCGACCAAATATATTCCAACCCTAGACTTTGGGTGACTTTATTCCAGCGTTTAACAATATTCAGATACTCATCATCACTTACTGAGTTCTTATCAACGATGTTATTATGGTAATCATTCAAGAGATCTTTTGATAAATAGACAACCGCTTCTAATTTTTTATCTATGGTATTAATCAGATTCTTTTCCTCTGATTGATACATTAAATATGAAAAGATTAAACCGATAATCACGACAGGAGCTAAAAACGATATCATTAACTTTGTTTTTAGTTTCATCCATTATCTCCCTAGAGCTTTAACGCCTTGCCACAAACTGATTAAAAATCAATATATATCAGTTATTTAATAATTATTTTAAGTGAATTATGTACACTTATATCTATAAAAAAGCGTAGGTCAGAAAGGGGGGCTGTCAAGATTACTTAGGCAAATTGAGCGAACAGGCTGGATCTATAGGCTAACCATTGAGACTGAAGTTTTTACACAAGGTCAGAAAGCAATTAAATCGATAGCGTCTGTATGCGATTAGGATGGGTGTTATCTATTTATAGACGCGAAATACTTATAGATAGAAATGACTGATGCTCACGCTCATTACCAAGGCGTTTATATCAATGCACGCTAAGCCCACAGATGACGCGGGTTTGAAAAGATAGTGGAGTTGGCCGATAAGCCCTCTCACCAGAGACTAGAAGAACCATATAAGCTATTGATTATAATAGTTATATAAAATACTGCAAGCTTACTAAAAGTACAATTAGTGACGCTAAGTGTTACGCTCTTCTCATTTAGATAGATATCTAAAAAATAGCCTGTTACTCACATTATACAAAGTGTTACGGCTATCATAGTTGGTTGAATATATCGAACGATGCCTGTTACGCGATATGATATAAATTGAAGAAATACACAAATACAGCCACTAGCCTTCATGGGCGTTTAACACTGAGCCCAGAATGCTCTGCGAGTACCGCAGAATTTCAAAATATCATAGAAGCATTCACTAATATGTGGATAGATGTGGAGGATTTTCCCCATTATCTGTAGTCGGATAGAAAAGTTTGATCATTATTGGGGATATTACGACGACCAAACTTGGTGAAATGATAATAAAGTCTGATCAATATCTAGCTCAGTTTTGGACAGAAATGAGCTAGTAATTGAATAGTAACTAGCTCATTTCAGATGAAAATATATATGGGAAACGTCTAAAACGGTGGTCTATTTTAATCAACCACTACAATCCTTAGCCTTATAAGGCTTAAGTTTAGACAATTACACAGAAATCAGGACAGTCTCCCTAAGGACGATTTAGTGCCAATAACGGACCTTCAGCAACTAATCATACTAGCTAGTTGAATCTAAATTGCTTGAAGTCATTACTTAGAAAGGCTCTTCTCCATCAAGAGCATATGCTCCTTCTGCTTATCGGGCATAAAGAGTACACGGTTGTCCTTTAATGACTCGGGATACTTATTCAAACCTGTCGAAATGATAACTTGAAAGTCAACTCCATAATTTTTCAATTCTTCCAACTGACGAATACAGTTAATCAGATGCTCTAATTCGATTCCGGCAGTTTCAGGTGTATCAATAAGTAAAAAGCGCGGAAATGTCACTGACTTATCAGACAAAGCTAAATGCATGAGAGTGATAAAGTACATCATTCGAATTGAAACAAGTGAACTTGTTTCCCGATAGAGACCATCATTAATTGAAGGCAAATAGTTATCAAGCGTAATCTTTGCTGACCTGCAATCAGGCAAAGTACTTTTCATCAACTGATCATACTTTTTACTAAACGCATTTACCTTCGAAGTTACGTCCTGTTGAGCTTTAATCTCAAGTCCTTTCCTCTTTAACTCAGCATCTTTTGCTTTGGAGCTAGCCAAATCAAAATCTTTTTGGATACGTTCCAGCTTTGATTCAATCTCCAACAATCGATTCAAATTCGCAACATCTTCTCTAAGCTGCAATATTTTATCATCAATATCATTTAGGCTTTCAATGTCAACAATTTCATCGACCCGCCCAAGCATTTCTTGTAGCTTTTCACGCAAAACCACCGACTTTTTCTCTATCAACTCAATTTCTTTTTTAATCTCTTGAACTTCAGAGTCACAGTCATCATATGCGGTTTTAATTGTTGACAGAGCCTTAAGTTTCGTTTTCAGAATATCCTTATACTCTTTAGATGTGTAGAAAAACCTCTCATATTGTTCTTCTTCTATCGAAGCACCACAAACACAATGCCCTTCCACACGATCCACTTGACTTAAGCAGTATGGACAAGTATCAGATGTAAAAAGGTTTAGCTGATCGTGGGAATAAATAACTTTTTCAATACGTCTAATTTCTGAAGCAGATTCACTTCTAACTATGTTTAATTTGTACCGTTCATCAAGAGATGAAACCAGATTTTCTTTTAATCGGCTTAATCTAAGTTCATGCTCAATTAATTCTGACTTGCACGACTCAATATCTTGATTAATCGTATTTGATCCAGTTCGATTACGCTTGAATGCCTGTCTGGCATCATGCAACTTGTCAATTTGCTGCTCTTTATCATAGATTTCTTTCTGCAAAAAGCTGACATTTTTAGTCTCGCCATTTTTTCGCATTTTGTCGGCTAAAAGCGTGTACTCATTCACAACCGCTTTAGCCAAGCTTTTCTCTCTTAACAGCTTCTTTTCCTCGACAATAGAGTCGTAGTAATCAGAGTAAGCTTTACCAACTAAGAGTTCAAAAATAGCTTTTCGAACCAACTCAGAATCAGAAACATACGTTGAATTAGTATCTGGTTTTTTATAAATCCCCTCTGGGTTCGGCTGTTGGTCGTGATAAATCAGCCTCATCAAGTCTGATATATTAATCTTAAATGTATTATATCCATGAAAAAGCTCGACCACAGATATTTCCAATTTTCCGAGAATCCAGTCAGAAAAAACGTATGCCTCTTTACTTCTGTTTACGGGATATATTTCAGTCTTATCTTTCGAAAAAGAAAATCTTACTTTCTCTTCAAGTAAATTTTTTTTATCTTTTGAATATATCTTCTCAACCACCCGTTCATAGGGGATTACTGTTACTTCATTATCTCCAAAGTAGCGCCTGAGCAAATAGCTGCCATCATTGATTGAGACATAAAGATCAACATAGTTATCACTATCAGAAGTTATTTCATCGTGGCGCTTATCATTATTTCTTCGAAATATTGGAACCTCTCCACCCAATGCAAAATAAATCAAATTACAAAAGGTACTTTTCCCTGTTCCATTATCACCCTCAATTAGGATGATATTTTTGTCGAACTCTTTAGACTCGAAAAAATACTTGCTTCCTTCATAAACAAGCTTATTAACTCGCATCAGCCCCATGTTCGAACTCCATTTTCAACATAAATTTTACTTAACATGGTATCCAGAGTTAGCGATGCCAACCGCCCCACTTTCTTTGATACATTTTTTATATTCTTAGATTCCGACTCGAAAATATTGCTGTTCAAAAAGTCATTGGGAAGGTTATCCTTAGTCAAAGTCACATCAATTTCTTGTGCTCTACCTCGATTCAAACTCACATAGCCTCTCTTCTCAAGAACAAACAACAACTTAAGAATTTCACTTCTTCGGGTTAATCCATTCGAGTAGCTGTCAAGTAAACACTCATAATCTTTAGGGTTCAGTTTTTCTCCTGAAGAATGAGAAACCACATAGACTGTTTTATCATCACTGATAATGTCAGTTAAAAAAGCCAACTTCCTATAGTCTCTAAAATATTTCCCATCACGACAACCTAAAGAATCCAAAATAACAAAAACGGAATAGCAATAAAGATAGTAATCTTCACCGCTTAGGTACATTATGAATCGCCACTGATTTCCTAGACACCTTTTAGTTAGATAAACTAGCTAAAAAAAGAGGTGTCCATGAGCCATAAAC
>NZ_JBEQCS010000026.1:0-39578 GCF_046054195.1 Celerinatantimonas sediminis | reverse complement strand
TTTATGGCTCATGGACACCTCTTTTTTTAGCTAGTTTATCTAACTAAAAGGTGTCTAGGAAATCAGTGGCGATTCAGGAGAATCTGTTGAGACTAATATAGATATTGCCTCTTCACTAAGATTGGGGAATTGACCGGCCTCTATGTCTGCTTTCACTTCTTCTAAATCATCATAAAACCAATACTCAGAAAGAGTTTCAACAACCTCATCATTCGTCAAAGAATCGAGCTTAGATCTGGCTATTATTTCTTTGGCTTCATCTCTATTCATTGATATTCACCACAAGCGTAACGCCTTGGTTCCATTGCTCTAATTTGTTATGCATTTCTTGCACACTCACTTTAACATTGGCAAAGCTAGTTGGTTGGCCATTCATGATCTTTTGCATACTGTTCAGCTTCCAAAACACTTGTAAAAACCGGATGCGCATTTTCCTTGAGCCAAATAGCGAATGCATAGTCGCTAACGGGGTCCTCATCTAAGTTTGCCTTCATACCGCTGTGCTTTGTCCAGAACATGACACTAAAATCATCTTCAGATTTCCAAATCAAAAATGGAAACTCATTCTCATCCACGCCCATCAGCTTCCACATATTCACCCCATTATATTGCCGAGCAAGCTTCTTAATCTCTTTAATCGATAGTTCTTTATGTGCGTAACTAATAAATTCCATATTTCCAAATTCCAAATATTAATGCATGAGGTCTGATTATGCGTAACGCCTCACGCTTTAACGCCTTGTATGTAGGTGACTTTCGTATAATCATCCAAACTAAAATATTCAAATTTCAAAGCCACCCCACTATCGAACGCGAGAGATACGATGACTGTATCGTTATGAGCAGAGTGTTCAATGTGCGTTAAGATATGTCTGCAAACACCTTTAATTTCACTAAAATTAGCCAGTGAACTGTAAGAAGAAAAATCACTATTTACCGGCTCTGTTGGCTCAGTGCACATACGCCAAAAGATAGTGTTACTATCGAAGTACAACTTAAACCACTTTGAACCGAAGCGAAAGTACGCGACATTTGCTGGATCATTAGTGGTTTGAGAGTCATGGATTTGTTCAAGGTAAAACTGCTCACAAAGCTTATCGACGATGTCAGGTACATCACCATTTATATAGAGTTCCACTTGATCTCCTGTCACCTACTTGCGCTATGAACAGTTGCAAAATATATGTCAATTGCTTTGTCTTGTTATGTGCTTTTACTTATCTAAAACTGATTTAAATACTGGTTTTTCTTTCGCCAGACTATCAATTAGCCAAGGTTCATTCATCTGCCACCAATAATCTTTATAATTTTCAGGCTCACCGTGATATTCATATATACCGATAATACCTAATAACTCTGTTATTGAATTTGCGAGAAAATCCCAACCATTTTTTTCACAACCATACATTTCTATACTTTCTTCATACCATGTCTGATATCCCTTGTTCTTGAGGATTACTAAAGCAGTATTTTCGACATTAGAATATGCAGATAATGTAGGCATTCATATTTCCTTTCTTAATTTGACATTGAAGTGCTCTAGCACATAGCGTGCAGTTCAATTGCTAAGTGCTAGCAAGATATTTAGGTTCCCACATTTGTAACAGGACGAAGGCTATTGCGGCGTTTTTTTATACTGTTATCAATCCTTGTCAGTGATGAGCAGCACCCACCAAAGTCGCCTCGAGGCACACCAGACAATCAAACTATCATCAATTATTTCATCTTCAAAACATTCGTTCCAGGCTGTGTCTGAGACATAACCTGTTAATGAAAGCATATTTTCACCATAAATTTCTTTTATACATGTTTTTGCTAAATGATATGCTTCTGACTCGTTCGAGATACACTTATCAAATACCCCGCCGCGTAACAAGAAATTGACTAATGTTCCTACAATTTCATAACCGAAAATTTCCCGAAAAACAGGTATATCCTGATACGTATCATATTTATCTTTTAAATAAGCAGAATTAATAAATGACTTAAAGTTCTCTGAAGTGGACGAGCCTGCTACAAATCCACTCTGCTTACTAAAATTGGAAACAGAATATCCATAACCGCTACTTAAAGCATCCAGTAGGTCAGTTAGAGCATTTTTTTCAATTTTGTGTTCTTTCAAATCAACCATAACTTGTTCTTTTAGAGAAAGTTGATAATTTTCAACTTATTTAACTTCCCCACATTCAGGGCATACAAAATAAGCTGCAGCGTTAATCACATCTGGATTTACCAGTTTTTCCACAATATCTCATAAATTTATAATCTGATTTTCACACCTCAATCAGCGGCAGAGCGAAGTGGAGTACTTTTTATCACAAGCTCAAAGCTCTACATAAAGGCCAGAACGCAAGCTTGTCCATCTGCATTGATTTGTTAGATTTATAATCTTAACCCATTGAAAAAGGAAAATACGACTATCATTGCAAATACTATAAATGGTACGCCTGATAAGCACAGTACTAAATTACTAATATCAGCCCATTTAAAAATGCATACAACTGTAAAGGGAAGCCAAACTACAGAAGAATATAAAAGCACAAAACCAACTATATGTAGGCCTTCATAATTCACTGGGTTAGTTAAATCTAAATAGACAAGCACACCTTTTATTGCTACCCAAAGAGGAAAGAGCATGATTAAGGATAAGCCAATTTGTAGTTTCTCTATGCCATTCAAATCGATTTGAACTCCTAACAAACAAATATCTATTTGCGACTAAAAGTGCCATACATTGGCTATCTGCTTAAATTGCTTATTATATAAACATTTCATCATATGAGATGATTGCTTTAACTGCACCGCTTAGATCATTTTTGCCATTGAAGTCATGCTTAACAGCAATGACGTCACAGCCACTAGATTTACCAGCACGAATACCGGCAGCGGAATCCTCAAACACAATGGTTTCGTCAGGTGAAGCAGCTAATTTAGCAAGAGCTAAAATATAGGCTTCAGGATCAGGTTTATGCTTAGTTACGTGCTCTTGTGTGATAACAAGGTCAAAAGCATTCTCTAGCCGCAACGAAGTTAAAATATTATCCACCATCCATGCCGCTGCTGAACTAACAACTGCGCACTTTTTACCTGCTCGTTTTAACTGTTCTATGTAAGCCATAGCCCCAACATTGAGTTCAAGTTCATCATTAAGCATCTGTTCGTAATGAGCTCGAAAGTAACGATTAAACTCTGTTAATTCAGGCGCAATATTCGCGTTTTTAAAGAAGTGACCCGTTACAACCTGCCAACTTTCGCCCATAACATCTTTGTAGATGTTGTGGTCTACATAAGCACCATAATCCAAACACGCTAATGCTAATGCTTTGCCCTTTAAAGGTTCCGAATTTACTAATGTTCCGTCCATATCAAACAGATAAACTTCATAATCTTTCAATTCACTCTCCATGCTAAAATTTTCGAGTTCGTATAACGCTGAGCTCAGTTACGCGCAGTACTAAAAATTACGCTAAAGCACAATTGACGGCTGCAAATGCATTAATCGGTGTAATGGCTATGTGATTTAATCTAAAGGGGCTCATCACCTTGACCTAGGAGCTCTTTTGCTACTAAATCTTTATAATCATCTATTACATCTAGTACCCATTTATCGCTTGATGTTTGATATGAAGTATTGGCCCATGAGAGGCACTGATCGAGTGTACCTTCGTAGATAAACTCACACTCCCCTTCTAATTCTTCAACAGTTTCAAATTCATCCATACTGGGTGAAATATCATACATGTAATCTAAAACCTGAACTAATTTAGCAATATAATTTTGTCCAGATTTACTCAAAGAGACATATTCGAACGTTTTAGATTCAAAATACTGACCAATTTTAATGAATTGATAGATCTCTTTTCCAAGCTTTAGGTAAAGCTGTATTTTTTTCGGCTCTAAATATTTCATATTCTGTTTTATACACTTACTGTAATTGAGTTTATTATGCTTGTGCCCAAGTTGTTCTACTTAACCTGCATATTGCATAATCGACGATTCTTGCATTTAAACTTTCTGAACGCGTTATAATTGCTTTCACAATTACATCCCATACGCTCACAAATACGGCAACATCTTGTTATCAATCATCTTTCAAAGAGTTCAAAATTCAAGAAATTGACTAAAGAGCTCTTTTCATGTTCAGCTAATTCACTTTTTTCATTATGGTCAAAAAAAGTGAGTTCATATGGTGTTTGCGATGTATCGTAGGCAAGCATCCATCCGCTAGAATCATCTCCTATAAAAATATAGTGAGTCAATTCAGATGCTGTTTCAGGGTCAAAGATTTCATCAGGCTCAAGAGGACCACCGTAGATAGAAAATGCACAGTTATTAAATGAGCCATAACCGATGGTTTTTAAAAAAAATAAATACTCATCGGGCAATCCACCAAATATCGATTTCAGCTTCTTTAGTTCATTTTCCGTCGATACCGTTAAATTTGAGTTGGGTAACTCTTTATGCACTTTTTGTTTAAATTCGTTGATATTCACAAGGACTCTCAAACATTAGTAGATAGCATTTTTAGAGTGTTCACACTCAAAATTGATTTTTACTGATGGACATATAATGCATCAGTTCTAACGTTACCAAGTCAATTGCAGTGTCTTTTATACAAATTTTTCCTGCAATTGCCTTGTCATAAAACAGCTATAAGAGTCTTCCTCATAGCCAGCAAATGGGCCACAGTCAACAAAACCAAACTTTTTATAGAGATTTCTGGCAGGACGAAAGAACTCTTGCGTTCCCGTTTCTAGACTCACCTTTTTAAAACCTTTATCAATCGCAAAATTGAGAACATGAGTCAGAAGTTTTGTTGCAATCCCTAATCCCCGAGCAAAATTGGCAGTTCTCATTGATTTCAATTCAATATGCTCAGAAGTCAGTTGCTTTATAGCAAGACAACCATGAATCTGGCCACTATACCAACAACTAAAAAACGTAATATTTGATGCTTTTAAAGCATCAACATCCAATGCATGAACACTTTCCGGGGGAGAATTAGAATACATATCGGCAAGGTGTTCTTCAAGAAGTGCTATTACTTCACCCCCCAGATAGATCATCGACTTTAATTTCCATGATTGCGTTTTCCTTGGTTTAAATCACCCTTAGCACAGTCGCATAAGATATACATTTTGGGAATCAAAATTTTGAGTAGATAAGAGGCAATTGAAAGACAGGTTATCGTTCTTAGCCAAATAATTTTGCATAAATCTCTTGGCGCCATTTGAGATAATTTGAATTGCCAAACCTATTTTTTCCTAATTGGCAGCAATAATACGCCGTTAATGCAACTTCAAGCGGACCTTCATGAGAAAAATAATCAGCAATTTCTAACTCTGTTCGAGTATGACGGCAATAGGCATAAAACTCATAAGCGAGATTTTCTGCATTATCCAACGATAAATCGAACACTTTGTGCAGTTGCGAAATACTCTTAGACAGTGTTGATTCTATACGTAGCTCCGGCAGCTGTAATGCTTCTGACGTTTGATTGTACTCATCGCACAATTCATCTCGGACAACTTCGTATAAATATTCAGATACTTTTCCATACGTTGTTGTTGTAACAACTATTTCTCCTGAATCTTCGAGATCAGATATCGCTTTATCAAATAATTTGATTAGTTTTTCTTTTTTCATGCTCTCTTCAGTTACAACGTAACCTTATTGGATTAAGGGTTCTGATTGCGTGGCTTTGGCATAGATACCGTCATGGGGGGAAACCAAAATAGTGACCTATATTTTGTCGATTGCTGCACCTTATTCGGCACTTTCCACCTGCAGCGTTACTTTATTAAGCGTGTTTTTAGAGTATTCATAATGTATAAAATAATTTCCTAGCATAAATTTCACCCAATCAAGATCCCAACTCAGAATATTTGTATAACCTTCTTGAATAACGATACCCGAGTTAAGAGCGAATTCTATTGCCTCTGCTTTGGATAAAAACACCTGTATCCCATATTTTGGAGCATTATTTAAAATACTCTTTGCTTCGCGACCTTCACCAATGAAAATAGCGACCAGCATTTGTTTTGCATTAAATAAAAATTCTAACCCTAACGCATCAATTTGTGCCCGATAACTATCACCACCATTTTCATGCAACCTATCATCATGATACGTAACATCAACATCATAGTCTTGAAAGAGCTCAGTTAATTCGTCTGATTTAAGGTGTTTATTAAGTAATTCAACTAATTGCATACAAAGCCTTCAAAAGCTAATAATCAACCATTATGGTTAGGGCAAATATCACGACATCTATCAAAGAAAATTGCGATTAGCGTTATCACGAAGGATTCCAATTAGATTTAGGGCGCTTGCTCCCCTGTTGTGTGAGCCTCGCTTGGACATTCCATAAAACAGATGAAACAGCCGAAGAGTTATAAATAATTGATTCTGCTTCTTCTTTAGTTATTTCGTCTTCACGCCATATCACCTGATGAGCACCGGCATCATAGCGGATGTAAAACTTTGAGTCTCTCTTTACTACTTCTAATGACTCATTATAGATATTTCCGTAAATTATTTGTTCCATAAGCTTATAGCGCCGTCCATATTGGCTGACAAAGTTGGTGGTTCATTGTTTAGTGATTTAAAATTAGGCCCGAATTATATAACAGTCGCTCTGTGAGTCATTTTTTAACCGCGTGTTATATTTTCACGATTATCAATGACCTGATAATTGGGGCCAAGAGCATCTCGGAGCTTTATTAACACCGCATCTACTTGCAGATTAAATGATAACGCCTCCTCTTGAGACCATGGCGAGGAGTCCTGCGGCGAACTCCAGTTAATGCTTGTATCATACCGCTTACAAAGTTTATCCAGTGTTTCGATGAGTTCTTCAGAGATCGGTAACTGACTATTCGCAACGGGATAATCACCAAATAACTCATGGGCTTGGTCATTTTCAGACCAAAAACATACTCCAGCCCCAGCATCAAAGAAAAGCCGTATTATTATCAATGACTAACTCTCTTAAAACTATCATTAGCTTAGACACGCTCAGCCAAAGAAAATGGCTAACAACGTATTACAGAAAATCCCAAATAACCACCTTGACCACTAAAATAAAACCGCCAAGAGTGAGCCATCTATCTTGAACTATTCTTCTAGATTATAAATATTAATTGGATTAATGATTTCTAATATTGATACGTAAGTATTATTTATCGATTCATAATAGTCATCGCCATCCTCAATGGACCATGGCTTATCTTCTGCTCTTTCGTCGAGTTTAGCGATTTCAGCGAGATACTTCTGTTCAAATTCAGCTTCTGTTAAAGCTCTCGAGTCAACGAGCATATTTTGCAGAGCATCCTTCTCGCCAAGATCACTACTATCATTTTCATCCCAAGGGAATATTTTGTTCTTTAATAAAAACGACAATCTGCGTTCGATAATTGTGCTTAAATTTAAAAGGCCTACAGGTGTATTCATGATCTTTTATTATTTCCCAAATAAACATAACGCAAAGTTTAGTTACTAAGTGCTGGCATGATGTTTTGAACAGCAACATTCGCGAAAGTATAGAGCAATTACAAACTCATGTATGCTCAACATGAGTTAAAGATGCACGCCAGCATAACGCCTTGCCTTTTAGCTTTAAATGTTGCACCCCGACAGCTATCAGCATCCAAGCCTGAAAAATACTCACAAAAACAAATTTATTAGGCTGTTAATCTGATACACCAAGGTGTATAAACACACGAGCATTTTCACCCTCTAGGGCTATATCATTCCAATCACCTTCATACCACGCATCGGTTACCAGATGAACATCTATTGCCCGTGTGATGACTAAACAGCGATTTAAAGCATCACATAAGTCGTCGATAAATTGTCGCCTAGAATCTGGAATGAATAGACTAAATGAGCGATCCACATCTTTTAAATAAGAATAGTAAGAACCACATTCTCCAGCGATGACATTACCATGAGCATCGTTGTGTGGTTGATAGCAAAAAAGCCATTTTTCAATATAAGAACTTAAAACCGTGCGCCATTCACTGATGGGGGTAAAACTCAACGTTGAGTCTGGGTAAAACTTTGTCAGATAATTTGTAACCGATTCTTCAGTGGCGATTTTTGGATCTAAAAGCTCTATTTCAAAAGTAAAACCGTGATTGGTTTTATTGTTGATACCTGCAAACCCTTCCAATATTCCACTTATTCTGCCTATTTCATAACTCAGATTGGCCATAAATCTCCACTAATACTGACAATGAGTCACATAAATACTCGGCAGAGGCAAGCTGCAATAACCAACTTTTCCCTGCCACTCACACAAACCGATTGAGAACCGAAAATGCCTCTAGTGAGATAACAACACTGTTATGAGCCTAACCCGCTTCGGTTGCTAAACTGCTAAAATCAGAGCATTTAAGCTTATCTTCCTCAATAAAAATCATAAGCTTACCTCCATCATGCCAACACCAATCAAATTCATCATATGAACTTAAAGTCAAAAGAGAAGTCCATCCTTCACCTGGCGTAGGATCATATCCGAGAGAACAAAACGATGGATACCCGAGTAAATAGTCTTCACCATATCCGTCTAAACCTGCAAGGCCATAAAGCGCATCTGTATCAAAAGGCAATCTTTTCGTAAGTCTTCGTGCCGAGGTATTTCAATTCCACGACTTAGAAGAATTTTCTTCGCTTTGTGTACAATCGGAGCCTGCGGATATAACGCTAAGTCATTTATATTTGGATAGAAATAACCGAGCACATACCCTTCATCTGCCCAGAATATTTCATCATCTTCATCATATGCGTAAAAGAGTGACAATATTCCTGAGCTAGGCAGCGCGTTAACACCCTCATTAATTTCTGAAAAATTGATCTGACCTAGAAATCGATATTCGCCTATTTCATGAGTGGGCCATTCAAAATTTTCAGGAACCATTGGAGCGCCACCGAATCGGCTTTCATGAGCTTTAGCCTCATCATTTGAAAATGAAATACCAACGCTTGGCTTGATAAGAGACTCTAAATACTCTTTATGAGGCGACAGCTCTGAGTCATTACGAATAAAACTTTCCAATATTGCAGGATTCAAGTTGCTCTCCTTTGGGTAAACATAAGGTTGCATTAAAGCAAGAGTAATTGATTAAAGCAATATTACCACCGCCCTTTAATTAATAAATCGATGAAAAAGTCCATCATATACAAAGTTAATCATATCACCGTGACTATAAAATCCATCAACCATGTCTAAACAATCTTCTTATGAAATTTAACGCTACAGGCTCAGTTGCCAAATACTAGCGCTAATTGTAGACACAAAAGTTCGTAATACAAAACAGCCCCGAGAGCCGACTTATTCACAATTTCACTCGATAGTTGAATGGCATAGAGCATAATTCCACACTCTGTAAAAATAAAATATATACCCCAAGCCAAATGTGATTATCGAAATAATCAGCCAAAGGATCACATGTCCTAAATTACTAAACAAGTCAATATTGCAGTGTAATTTATGCTCTTGACCATGCTCATCAATTAAATAAGTTCGATTGATTATAAATTTTGAAAATGAGTATGGAAAAAATATAAGTGCGATACCGACGGTAATAAAACTCAAAATCACCCAAATGATTAAATGTCCAAGAATATCAAATATTGGGACATCTGCTCTTAGTCTCATTTTAGATTCCTTAAATTAATTTAGATTGATAACTCCCAACACATCTGCAATGAATAATGGCGACTTAAACCAATACATACTTGGTCTTTTTTCCTGCTAGCGAACTTTCTGCGATTTCTATTAGCCCGCTCCATTGCGACTTTGTACATTCCAAAAGAAAGTCTTTAGTTAAAAATTCAGGCCAATTGTAACAAGCTGCAGCGATGTAACATCGAGGTGTAATGACTTGTCCTTCATTCTGATTTCTTCTAATGACAGATTTTAATAGCATGTCGATGGTCGATTCATCTGGAACGACACCTGAAATTAAAATCGCTGAGCATGCACCTGAAAGGAGCAGGTCATTGTTGGTCTCGAGAATGCTTAAAAGGTACGAGTATGACTCGTTGCCCACATCACTAATCATGCAAATCGCAAAAGCTATATCTTTATAAAGAACGCTCGCATCATGATCCGTGCTCTCAAGCTCTCTTAGGTATTCTAGTGACAAATGAGATCCCACAAAACCAAGAGCCTTTATCAGCTCAGACTGTGCCTGCCAAGATTTAGGTTTTGCTCTCAAGCGTTTCAAAGCCGCCAGCAAAAGCGCTTCATAACCATCAAGCCGACTCGAAGCTATCTTTTTAGCAGCTTTTTTAATTCTAGGCGTTGATCCTGACTCTAATTCTTCTTTGAAGTCCATAGCAAACTACTTTCGGGGTTTAACGAATATTCCATGCAGGCTCATCACACGAAGCTCAGCTGTTCTTGTCAATTGCTGCGATTTATTATGTGCTAGTTCACTGATATTGAATAACTTAAATTTTACCGTCTTGCATAAATTTCTCGATTTTTTCGACCATCTCCAAACGAGACTTGGTTTTATAGCTGCTATTGGTTAAACTTTTTTACTCAGTTTCCTTTAGATTGATCCCTTCTAATGATTGAATCAATGTACTCGAGCGGCAATATACAGTGGTAATATATTTATCGTTGGCCAATACTCGAACGCCTGCTGTTTTAGTATGTTCGGCAGAGCTTTTATCAACTGAGAAAAATACGGTATAGTTTGTATTTCCATTAGGAATAGTGACTTCATATTCCATATCCCGACCAACGCCATTCCATTGTCCTGTAGACGCCTTTTCTCTTGGCACAGATAAACTCAGTTCAGGTTTATCTAAATTTATCCCAAACTTATACTGAATATAAGCACCGCTATCCTTGACCTCTATTTTCTTATTGTGAGTGGTATTACATGAAAATATAACTTCTGCCATTGCAGAATTTATGGATATCAACATAATCATGGAAATGATTGAAAGTGAAAATTTTTTAATCATTATTTCCTACAACATCGTTATATGGCGATACGACTAATACCGCGTTAAATAGTGAACTACACGACCACCTACCCCAAACATTGCAACTAAAAGATGCCCCCAACTTTGAACTCCAATAGCCAAGCATTGAGAATCGGCCTTAAACACCTTGTTCGCAATTTTCGTGCAAATCTCAGATACGTCATTGACACAACTATAGCCTTCGACGACAACTTTTATCAATTGACGCGATTTATTAGATGTATTCATTCGAGGTTAACAAGAGCAACATGTTAAACCTGTTTTCTATAATCCATAAACTTGGCGATTAACTCTTCAGGGGTAGATAAACCAATACTCCATGGCCAAATTGCATTGATATTTAGAATCGCGCCATTTGTCACTTCAGCAATCATCGCCACTAATTGGACAAAATCGATATCGTCATATTCGCCTTCTGGTTCGATAAAATAGCTACCCCCTACTTTTTCCCATCCAGTTGCTAATGATTCAATATCGATAGTGTTCGAGTGTTTTTCATCCAAATAATCTAAGGGTGGATAAACCAAAAAGTCATCTCGAAAATCAATGTGCTGCAAAATAAAATTCTTTGTATGAAACACAATTTTGAAGATATCGCCGGGCAACTCATCGTCAGATTCCACAATTCGTGGCTCAGCCAAATCTATAATGCTAAACGACTTTTTCTCATCTATTTGTCGATGCAATATATCGATATCCAGCAATCTCGTGGGGATAATTTCGATTTGTGATGACATTACGACAGAACCTTATATCAAAATCATTGGTAGTTGGTTTAAGCAATTGTTATGCATTTTTCGCTACGTTTTGCTTAAACCAGGTTAAGAACTCCCCCAAATGACGTTGAAATTCTTCAATAGACTCACAATCACCTACATGTGGAAATTGACAATTTTCTGTTTCAACTTCAAGGATCTCTATATCGAGGCAGAAAGCATTATTCCACGCAGACACTGATATCATTAAGTTCCCTGCGTCCAAAAACACCTTAGCTGAACCGCGCCCGAAATCTTTGAACTCAATCTCACCACAATTAGCAGAAAACAAATCCTGATGTGACTTAAACCAATGGTATAGCTCTTCTACTGGGCTCATACAGTCACCCTATTTACTCTTAATTAGATGCTTAACAAAATCTGTTTTCTTCGGGTACATAACGCCACGTTAAAGTGTGAGCGACACTATAACGAGCCTTCTGAACAACAAGTTACCCTACTGCATGTTATAAACACCTCGTGTTGCGAAACATGCTTAAACGCTGGACATAAGCAATTTTTTACTTTCTTTTGAGATACTTATAACTTACCCATGCATACACAGACTTGTAACGTATTTTGGCCCAGCCATTTTCAGATGATAAAACCATAATCTCATCTCCTTTTTTATATTCGCCAATAACTTTGCTAGTTGGGCTAGGAGAGTTTCTCACATTTAAGCTGCTTGCTGTGACAATATAATACGATGCATAATTTGATTGGTTGGCAGGAGAAACAGATGATGAGTTTCTTGAACTATAGGAACTGCTTGAACCTAATGAATATGTACCTTTATGACAAGTCTTATTCCATGAGATACAAGAATTACCGCAAGGCTGGCCTTTCTTGCATACTTTGGCTTCAACGTTGAATACAGCGCAAACGCTTAAAAGCAGAAATACTAGAAATTTAATTTTCAACTGACTATCTCCAGATTGCTTATAACATTGGATATTATGCACACGCCAAAATTACCAGCGAATGTTACCCGCATCCCCCTCACTACTTTATAAACCATTCAATGGATGGTCCCTGAGACATCTTACATATTAAGCTTTTCCTAATAAAAAATTGCTTAATAAGCGAAAATTGCGTCGATGGATTTTTATAATTCTGGCTGAAAACAAACGCATTGAATATTAACTGTTTTGGCAGGTTGATTAAATATAGATTGAGGTAAAGTCATGGTGTTGCTTTAGCTTGAGGCTAAAACAGAGAGGGGTTTCTAACGAACTTTATAACCGTATTTATAAACGAATGACGCTACCGATTAACTCAACTCATTCCAGATAGGTGATGAATTTAAAGGGCAATCCGTCCGGTAGCGCTTTGACTTGAATGTTCAACACGAAGATAACGCAAGCCCGGCTGATGATTAATCTGAGCAATGTCCGCCGGGTATTTAAGCTTTTATGATAGGCGTGGATTATTATTATCTAGCAAGCAAGTAACCCGATGATGGGTTACAAATCACCCTGCTTACGCTTTTTCTTCTTTTTACCCGTACCGGCAGGTTTCGCTCGTGGTTTCACCGGTACAACGCAAGCTTCGCTTTGAGCATCATCGACTTCAAAACCTTCAACCTGCTCGCGCTCAAGCTTGAATTTGTTTTTCTTTTCAATCACGTTGAAGTGATGATAATCATCGCAATCGATAAGCGATAAGCCTAAACCAACTTCGCCCGCACGACCACTTCGCCCGATTCGGTGCATATAGTCAGCAGGGCTTCGCGGCAAGTCAAAGTTAATCACTACCGGTAATTTTTCAATATCCAGACCACGGGCAGCAATATCGGTCGCAATCAACACATGGATCTCACCGGACTTAAACTCTTCAAGAACACGAGTACGCGCGCCTTGGCCTTGGTCACCATGAAATACTTGTGCGGTGATGCCGCGTTTTGTTAGCTTTTGCGCAAGATGGTTACAAGCATTCTTGGCATTTACAAAAATCAACGTCTGACGCCACTGATGCTGCTTGATAAGGTGAGCAAGAACCGCGGTCTTTTGACCTTTGTTCACACTAAACACACGCTGCACAACAGTGCTATCTTCTGCACTTTGTAATTGAATATCCAGCGCATCGTGAAGCAAGTTCTGCGCAAGGCTCGTCACTTTCTCGGGGAAAGTCGCTGAAAACAGCAACGTTTGTTTCTTCTGCGGCAACAATGCCAAAATTTTATGGAGTTCTTCAGTAAACCCAAGGCTCAACATTCGGTCAGCTTCATCAAGAACCAATGTTTGAACTTGCTCCAACTTAATTGCATTACTAGAGACCAAATCAAGCAAGCGACCCGGGGTCGCCACAACGATGTCACAGCCACCACGCAGAGCCAGCATCTGCGGATTCACCGATACCCCACCAAACACAGCAATCGTTTTTACCTTATCTCGTAAGTGATATGAGTATGATTTAACGCTATTGGCCACCTGCGATGCCAATTCACGAGTTGGAACTAAAATAAGGTGAGAAACGAAGTTACCACCGCGAGGATGCGATGCACCTTGCGAGAGGATCTTTTGCAGAATCGGCAGCGCAAAAGCAGCCGTTTTACCAGAGCCAGTATTCGCTCCACCGACAATATCTCGTCCATCCAATATATGAGGAATCACGTGAGATTGAACAGGTGTGGGTTGGCGATATTCTAACTCTTCGAGTCGCTCGATTAAGGTTGGGATTAAGCCAAGGTCGGCAAATGTTGCTTGCGGTGTTGTATCTGTCATTACTTGAGTGACTCAGTGCTAGTAAAGGCCGTGTATTTTATGCTATTTGCGGCGAGGATTTTAGCGATAATTTTGCTTAAAGAATTTTCTAAGAAAATGGATGATTGCTAATAGTTAGCTTTTTAAGCGCTTTCGCGGAGCCATCCACCTTATAAATTCAGCAATATCAAATAGATTAAGATTTGACCTCATCACGTGAATCGGCATTCCCCATGTTCTCATAATGGCGTAGGCACAGAAAACAATCACGAAGATATCGATGAGTTTTAAAGGCTGCTCTTCAATCCATCCACGGCGATATTCATCGCTTTCCCAATTATTGCGATTTGTTAGGCATAATTACCCAAATCACTCGAACTAAATTCATCCCAAGAATATTCCCCATTAAACGCTCCGACATAGAGAACCTTGTCTGCCCGAACAATCCATTCTAATCCATGTTCTGGTTCCCACTCACAATTAAGTTCAAGATGGATGACTGGCTCATCCCCATTTTCTGGATACGGAACTATCAATACACTAGGAGAAATTAATTTAAGGACATCAATCGCTTTTTCAAACGTTTTTAATGGCTCCCCTACAGCATCAAGAAAATTGTTACAATACCGAATAGATGCTTCGCATAAACGAATAATCGTAGGGTCCGTTAACTCATTTAAATATCTTGCACATATTTGTGCATACTCAGTATCTTCGCCATCTTCTACGAAGAGTGAAATGTATTTATTAAAGCATTTAAAGAACACTTCACCTTCTAATCCAAATTCGGTTAATTTTATATTTCTGATGACTTCCACGAAGCTTCCTTTATGCCCAATACAGAGAACAACTGCAGCGACTGGCCACTTTTAATTTTTCTGAACTAACACTGCACTATCCGTATCTTCACTATTATCATCGGTGAAAATAAACCAAGAAAATGATTCATCAAAGATAGTGCAATAAAACTGACCCTTACCCCAAAATTGAGTAAAAACGCTTAAGCTGACCTTGGTTATTCCACCTTTGTAATAATGGACATATATCGGCCCCTTAGTCAGTTTTAAAAGACTTTCTGCCATATTCGAATAGCAGACTAAGCTTTCTCTTAGTTTTCTTTTAGCGGTGTAGATAAAAGGGCCTGATTTCGTTACTTCTAAAATCTCTTTCAATTTCGTAAGGCGCCATTTAACTTGCTCCTTATCTAATTCTTCTACTTCGCCAGATAACGATTTTGTTGCCATAAGTCTCTCTTAAAAATTTAACGCCCACAACAGCAGCCAAACGCAGTGGAACATAGATTGACACTGGCTGTGATGGTTAGAACGTTTGCACCTTACTCAACCTTGAATGCGATGTGACTGATTAGATCAGATTTTAAATCGGATGAAATCTGCTTTAAGGCATGATAAAAAGCGCCATCATCAATCAATTTAATTGAATCTGTATTAATCAATCGAATTGTGCAATCGCTCTCATCAGGAAAACCTGGGCCACCGGCATGCAGAGCATCCCAAAGCGCATCAAGATTCCTACCAAAATACCCGGCACCTTCTGGCTCAACTATAGCGAGATATTGCTTCCAAAATTCACTCTTACTGTGGACATTTTCGCAATCAATCGTGTACTTCGTCATCAGAATATTGCCCAATAATATTTAGAGTTATAGCGTCGAATTAAGTAGTGAGCAACGCAGTATAAAGTCACCGCTTGGCACTGTAAATACCGAAACTCACCGCAAACCAAAACTGCTACGCGCTGCAAATCTGCTTAATTTGTTTATCTGACCTTTTTGACATATTCACTTATTTTATGCCAGCTTTGACGTATTTCCTTAATTATCCAATGACGGCCAGAAAGTTCTATATTTGGATTACTGCATACTTCTAGATTATCTAACAGCCAATTGTCAGGCCAGCCCGACCAATTTCCTTCGATGCTCAGTAAGTTGAATGCCAATACCGGATATACTTCATTCCAAAGTATTTTTTATGCTTCTTCGCCTTGTTTAATGGCTATTACTACTGCTTATCCAGAACGTTTTTTGCGATATAATAGCCAACTAGCAATTCAATAAAGGCTGCAAACGCCCACGCACCCCACACTAATGCCCAAACGACTGAGATGGATACAATAGCTATAATCACACTACGTAAATTATTGATAAAAGCACCAATTGAAAAACCGATAATTACGAAAACTATGGTATAAAAAAGCATTATTTTATTCCCTTATAACAACAACACTTGTTACGCACATAAAAGCCTCTTAACGCAAAGAACAGTTGTAAAACACATGGAACTAAATTTTGGGAACCAAACTCTGACACGTATTTTGTCAATCGCTTCGCCTTGTTATAACCCATTTACACCAAATATTCTCCAATTTTAGTGAACCACCCCTTCACCTCATCTAAAGGATCTCTTTCATGAATCATATCTGCAGTCATTAAAGGGAATGCACGATCAGCTAATCTGATTTTTGCATTATTATCTTTCATAATGCCATCATAATTTTGAGCGATAGAGTAAGCTTCTGCGAAAACTCTTGGGGTTGCTTTACCATCAGAATTCGGCTGATCAGTTACATCAATATCAATATCGAAAGCCGCTTTTATAGCATCATGATGAAGATAACTTTCAATTTCATATTTATTAGTAATAAATGCCCTTGAACCATCAGCTCTCTCATTTATAGCTTTCGCTGAATCAGCGTAACTACTTACATCTGAATCATAAATATGAATTTCTGGTCTACCTAGTCCTTTTAAATAATGGTGGTTCACCCAATGCTTCAAATTACCGCCCCCAAGAACAATAAATGCCACTCTATCATCAGTATCTAAATTGGGGATGGAATTATCCTCCACATGTAAAGCACTACTTAAAGCTTTTAATGCACTTACATCTGTTGGACCTTCAACGCATACTAAAACTTTAACTCGGCTATCAGGTGTAACACCTAATGCATCAGCTACTTCAGTTAATACATCACTACCATGAGCTATAGCAGGTTTTCCACTTTCATCTCGACTAATGAAACGTATACCATCCATTGGTAAATCACTGGCAAAACCCGGACTATGCGTAGTTAATATTACTTGACAGTTAGGCTCAGAAGACAAAGTAGAAAATGAAGATTGTAGAATTTTTTGATTATTTGGATGCTGTGCTGTTTCTGGCTCTTCAACAGCATAAATGATACCTTTTTTATTTCCTTTTTTTAGCAACCGTTCCGCTTCAGCTTTAAAAAAACTAACCAAGACCAATCGCCTAACACCACTTCCTCTCTTGTTTAATGGAATCCCATCGGTCATTAAGTTAACAGAAAATAATCCGGTCCATTTAGATATGGTTGGTGGTGTAAATTCAGGAGTTAACTGGCTAGCAAGATTCTTATCGATTGTTTTTAATGCGTTATGTGTATTATTGGCAATTTCTTCTGTACGCTCTTGAACTTTTTTCTGTATCCGTTCAATATCATCCTGAACTTCAGATATAGCCGCAGCAACAGCTGCTTTCATAGGATCTTGGACTTCACCGTCAGAATCTTTACTACTTCGATCACTTTGAAATAATGCAAATAGAGGTAAATACTTATCAACCTGCTCCCAAATTCTTTTGCTATCTTCTTTTGGTTTTGTTACTGGAATATCTACTTCTTTTACCTCTAGGTCAGTAGCATTTTTCCAAATGGCAGCTCTCATTATTGGATTACCCTTTAATGGACAATCAATCTCTTGTTTCTTAATTATTGATTGTAGATCTTTTTCTTTTAATTCTAAAAGATTATGAAATCCATTAGCTGTAGGGTGTTGCGCTATTATGAAAACTTCACATGAAGGATTTTTCTTACCGCAATCAAATACTTTTTTAATCTTTAGTGTTTTTTCATTTGTTAATAAATATTCATTTTCAAGTGTTGTATCTATACCGCTATCAAGAATTATTTTTTCTGGTAACACTGAAAACTCACAAGTTATGACTACTTTTTTATCCTCATTGAAAATATTTGCGTCATCTTGAGATATTTTTACAGTATCATTATTAAAAAATATTTCCAGGGCTTCTAAAACTGTAGATTTACCAATATCATTCTTACCAATAATTGTTGTTAAATCATCAACTTGAATTTTCACAACATCTTTATAGCATCGCAAATTTTCTATTTCAATCGATTCTAATTTCAACGAAAGATTCCTTTTAAGGTTATAAAAATTTGAATATATGTAAACTCAAAAACTTCCTGCACAATTCTATACTCAATTTCTCTAATCGTTTAAGCGATAGCAATCGCTACCACCCTAGGTATACAAAAACATCCTGTCAGACTTTCTAAATCCAATCACATGACCACTAACTAAGCACTGACTGAATTTAAGTTGCAGATGCGAAATAGCGCAGAAAGGAGCAATTGATTATTTTCATTGTAGAGAAATTAATATGGAAAACCATACTTGTTTGGTTATTTTTTGATTGGGATCAGCTTGCTATAAATAGCAAATAACTATCTAATCCAAAGTAATTAATTCAAAAGTAGTAATAAATTTAATATAGGTAGAATTTAGCAGTTTTAAATAATAATGATGGCTATTTTAATATCAACAAATCTAAGATTATTGGCCTTGTTTTGCCAATAAAATTGCCACGTTAATCAGATTAGCTAATGGCTGATTGATTTATAAAAAAAGCAGCCGAAGCTGCTTTTTCTTAGTGATAACGTCGGGCATCAATAATACCGGGGAGCTGGCTAATTTTAGTTAATATTCGCGACAGCGTATCAATATTATAAACTTCTACTTCAATATCCATAGTCGCCGTCTGAGCCTTCACATCACTACGTGTATTCATCCCTACAACATTCACTTTATCATTTGCCAAAACGGTGGTGATATCGCGCAGCAGGCCACTGCGGTCATTCGCTATCACGCGAACGGTTAATGAATAACCGCCGCCGGTGAGATTATCGCCCCAAACTGCATCAATCACGCGCTCAGGAGAGCGCTGTTTAAGTTCCTCTAATTGCTCACAATCAGCGCGATGAATACTGATACCACGGCCTTGGGTTATGAATCCTTGGATCAAATCTCCAGGGATCGGCTGACAACAACGCGCGATATGGGTCATCAAGTTACCAATGCCTTCCACCACGATGTGATCTTTCGCTTTGGGCTTTTTCAGCTGGCTTTTTAAATGAGCACTGGTTTTCTCCAACTGCTCTAAAGCCTGACGATCTTCTTCTTCAGCAGATGGTTGATGCAAAATCCCTTCAAGCTGATTAATCAACTGATTGATACGCACGTCCCCCGCACCAACTGCAGCCATTAAATCTTCAAGGGTCGTGACATTAAAGCGATCGATGCACAGCTCTAAATCAGCCATTTTAAAGCCATGGCGAGTTAATTCTGTATCGAGCAGCTCTTTACCTGCTGTGATATTTTTATCGCGATCTTGTTTTTTGAACCAAGTCAGAACCTTACTGCGAGCCCGCGATGAGCGAATGTAGCCTAAATTTGGATTAAGCCAATCGCGGCTTGGATTAGGCTCTTTCTGAGTGATAATTTCGACCTGTTCACCAGTTTGCAGCTGATAGGTAAATGGGACAATTCGCCCACCTACTTTCGCCCCGATACAACGGTGTCCCACTTGGCTGTGAACATAATAAGCAAAATCTAATGGTGTTGAGCCAGATGGCAAGTCCACCACTTCACCTTTCGGCGTAAATACATAGACTCTGTCATCAAAGACTTGCGAGCGCAGCTCGTCCATCAGAGCGCCATTTTCGGCCATATCTTCCTGCCATTTCAGCAGTTTTCGCAGCCATGCAATTTTATCTTCATAGCCACTTTTACCCGCATTAGGGCCTTCTTTGTACTTCCAATGCGCTGCAACCCCAAGTTCGGCATCATCATGCATCTTGCGGGTACGGATTTGGATCTCAACCGATTTGCCTTCTGGGCCCATCACCACTGTGTGGATAGATTGATAGCCGTTGGGTTTAGGGTTGGCAACGTAATCATCAAATTCATTGGGCAGGTGATGCCAAAGCGTGTGCACAACGCCCAGCGCCCCGTAACAGTCTTGCAATTTTTCAACGGTAATACGCACCGCTCGCACATCAAATAACTCATCAAATGCGAGGTGTTTTTTCTGCATTTTGCGCCAAATGCTATAAATATGTTTGGGACGGCCATAAACTTGGGCATCAATCCCCGACTCTTTAATCGCTTGCGACAACGTGGCGACAAAATTCTCGATATATTTTTCTCGATCAAGGCGCTTCTCATCGAGCTGTTTGGCTATCTGCTTATAAGTTTGCGGATGTTGATAGCGGAACATCAGATCTTCAAGTTCCCACTTCAACTGACCGATACCTAAGCGGTTTGCCAGTGGCGCGTAAATATCTTGGCTCTCTTTGGCGGCCAGTACGCGAACTTCTTCTGGTTCTGATTTAACGCTGCGTAAATAACAAATCCGCTCAGCGATTTTAATCACAATCGCGCGCACATCACCGACCATCGCCAGCAACATCCGTCGCACGTTATCCACCTGGGCAGCAGATAAATTATTACCACCGGTGCGCAAATCGTGAATCGCATTCATCTGTGCGACTTTATCGCTTAATTCAATGACATCAATGCGAACAAAATCTTCACCAAAATGCTCGTTGGGATAAAGACCCGCTTCTTTAAATGGAAACAATAAAGCCGCTTCAAGCGTGGTTTTATCCATATTCAGCGTGATCAGGATTTCCACCATCTCTTTGCCTTTATTAAGGCACTGCTGAATAAGCTCTTTATCGGCATCCATCTGACGAAACGCTTCGCATATGACCAACAGCGCGTGCTGTTCATCCTTGCCAATATTTAAGGCGGCTGCCCATTGGCGCTCGTTGGTGAGTAACTGTTTGTTCAAATGTGTTTCTCGAATAGAAACCATAAGATATCCTTGAATCAAGCTAGTCGGCAGATAAAAGCACGGCTGTTTCAACGTGGCTGGTTTGGCTAAACATATTAATCAACGCCCAGCGTTGGATTTTATAACCATATTCGCGAGCCATTGCCAAATCCCGAGCCATCGTTGCTGGGTCACATGCAATATATACTACGGCTTTGACCCCAGCTTTCGCAACTGACTCAAGTGCGGTTTTTGCCCCCGCGCGAGCCGGATCGAGTAATACTTTGTCGATATCGTCACAAATGCCAGCTAAGGTTTTGGGGTCATCCAAATCGCCACTTAGCGCGGTAATATTATCCAGTTGGTTAAGCTTAGCGTTTAAAAGAAGCTGCTCGCTCATGCGCTCAACACCTTCGATTGCAATCACCGATTTAGCGCGTTTTGCTAACGCTAACGAGAAATTTCCAACGCCCGAGAAAAGGTCCAGCAATCGTTCGTCGGCTTTGGGGGCTAACCAGTCCAAAGCCAATTGCACCAGCTGCTCATTGAGTGACTGATTAACCTGAATAAAGTCACCGGGCGTAAAATGAACCTTAAGGTCATCCAGTTGATAATAACAATCCGAGCCAGATAAATAACGTTCACCATTGATATCACTGACAAAAAAGCTCAACTGCAGCTCGTTTGCAAATTGCTGACACAATTGACGCTGTTTTTCATTTAAGGCGCTGGTTAAACGCAGCCTTAAAGCAGGCTGTGGCAGGCAATCATAAAGCTCAACATGGCCAAGTTTAGCCGCTTTAGGAAACTGACTTAACAGCGTTTGCAATGGAGCAAGCAACGCATTAAGAGA
Organism: Celerinatantimonas sediminis; assembly: GCF_046054195.1. Classification (NCBI taxonomy): domain Bacteria; kingdom Pseudomonadati; phylum Pseudomonadota; class Gammaproteobacteria; family Celerinatantimonadaceae; genus Celerinatantimonas; species Celerinatantimonas sediminis. The sequence goes on along the minus strand of NZ_JBEQCS010000026.1, from coordinate 17,368 downwards.
CTCTTTGAGCACCAAGCAGCTATCGATTTGCACAAGTTGCTTACTTTGCCGCTGGCGAAACCCTAACATCCAGCCCTGACGGTTATCAAACCACGTTGCCAAACGAGTCACACGCCGATAATGCCAATCGTGTCCATAAATCAGTTGTGGCGCCATTAACTGCTCATAACCGCCCAGCTGCTCAATTAAGTGGCTCACTTGTGGCGCTTTTAGTTTGAGTTGGTCTTCATAGCTTAAGATCTGTCCCTGACAACCGCCGCATTTTGCATAATACTGACACGCTGGTGTGATTCGCCGAGGATCGGCTTGCAGCACTTTAACTAATTGAGCTTTGTTCTTCCTAGTGGCTTTTAGCTGAACTTGCTCACCACTAATAACATCTTGAGTAAAATAGGTCTGCTGTTGATAATGGATAATCCCTTGCAAACGGTGGTCAAGCGCACTGACAGAACCTTTAAAAACGGTGGATTTATTCTTGCTGGATTGTTTTGTTTTATAAAATTGAACCATATTATCTATTGGGCCTATTCATACCATTTACACAAAGGTTATGTCATCATAGCCAAGCGGCTTACTGACTTATCGTATCGTTCAAAATCTTATGACCAAATACGGATTACGCGCGCGCGTTTACACTCTCACTATTTTACCAACTCTTTTGATTGGCGTATTGCTAGCGACTTATTTTATTTCCAATCGAAATCAGCAATTACAACAATTTGCGATTCAACAAGGCGTCGATGCTATCGAACCGCTGGCCATTGCCAGTGAATTTGGTCTAGCCAGACACAGCCGAGAGCGAGTCAAAGAGGTTCTCAATATCAACCGGCGTAAGCAATCAACGCAAATTCATAGCATTGCAGTTTTTACCGCCGACAATCAGTTATTTGTCACTGGCAGCTACCATCGCTCATTAGGATTATTGCAGGTCGCTGACGGCAATCCATTGCCAACATCAACTCAAGTTATTGAAAAGCCAGATTATATCATTGTTCGAGCCCCAATTTGGGCCGATAGCGAAGATAGTTTTAGCCGCTATACCAGTGGCCAACCTGAGCTTTTAGGTTACATCGCGCTGCGACTTGATAAAGAGCGTGCCATTCTTTTGCAGTTCCGCGATACCACAATCGCTATTTTTATTGTCTTCCTTGGCATTATTGTGAGTGTGCTATTTGCCTATCAATTGGTTCGTCATGCGACACGACCGATTGCGAAAATGGTCCAAGTGGTCGATAGCATTCGCCAAGGCCGATTGGATACAAGGTTGCCCAATGATGAATACCCAGGTGAGCTGGAAATGCTTAAAACTGGGATTAACGCGATGGCTAAATCGTTGGCGGAATATCACGAAGAGATGCACCAAAGCATCGAACAAGCAACCAGTGATCTGCGTGAAACATTAGAGCAGATCGAAATTCAGAACATCGATCTGGATATGGCAAAACGTGAAGCGCAGCAAGCGGCGAAGGTAAAATCTGAATTTCTGGCGAATATGAGCCATGAGCTTCGCACCCCGCTCAATGGTGTGCTGGGCTTTGCCCGTCAGTTGCAAAAAACACCGTTAAATAACGAACAGCGCGACTTTTTACAAACCATCGAAAATTCAGCGACAAACCTGCTATCGATCATTAATGACATTCTCGATTTCTCAAAAATTGAAGCTGGGCAACTCAACCTAGAACGCATTGCATTTCATCTGGTTGATACCACCGAAGAAGTCGTTACCTTGCTCGCCCACTCAGCGCCTGAAAAAAATATCGAGTTGGTATTGGATGTTGCCCCGGATGTGCCAACTGGCATTTATGGTGACCCGCTGCGCTATCAGCAAGTGCTCACTAACTTAATTGGTAATGCCCTTAAATTTACCTCCCAAGGGCATGTGGTGGTCTTTGTAAATGCAAAAGAGCAGACCGAGAACAGCCCATTTATGCTCGAAGTGGCGATTCAAGACAGCGGGATTGGGATTGTCAAAGAGCAACAAGAGCAACTGTTTCAGGCATTTCGCCAAGCCGATGCCAGCATCAGCCGCCATTACGGCGGCACCGGTTTAGGGCTGGTGATCACCCGTAAACTAGTGCAACAGATGGGCGGCGATATTCAGCTTGAATCCACCCCCGGGAAAGGCTCAACCTTTACCTTCACCATCGAGTGTGAAGTGGCCGATATTGCCCTTGGCGATCCGCTGCCGCTGGAGCAATTGAGCCAGCAAACGCTGTTTATGTACGAACCCATGTCTGCCACTCGGTTAAGCCTTGAGCACCTTGCTAAGCGCCTTGGCTTTCATCTGGTAAGCTTTGACACAAGCGCAAATATGCTCAGCGAACTTAGCCATGTTCAGGGCAATAAACCCAACGTATTGCTTGGCACAACGGCGCAACAATCGACTCAAGAACTACTAGAAGAGGTACAACGCTTTAGCCAGTTAACAGACAACTTGCTAGTCTCAGTTATCGCGCATGATTCAGAATCGATTCGACAACTGATTTATGCCGGAGCCACGCATTGTCTGGTCAAACCGCTGCAATATCGCAAATTAGCCGCGCAACTGGTCGATCGCACCCCGCTTCAAGAATCACAGCTGCCACTGCTTGACCCGCATCCAATGCCGAGCCACTACCCGATTCGAGTGTTAGCAGTTGATGATAACCCAGCCAATCTTAAACTGATTGCCACTATTTTAACGCCGCGAGTCACCGCGATTGACTGCGCTCAGAGCGGACAACAAGCGCTAGAGCAACTGCAAGATAACCATTACGATTTAATCTTGATGGATATTCAGATGCCCGGCATGGACGGTATTCAAACCACTGCCGCCATTCGAGAACGCTACCCTGAGTTTTCAACGCCCATTGTCGCGGTCACAGCCCATGCTAGTACCGGCGATCGCCAACGGCTCCTTGATGAAAATTTAGATGATTATCTCTCAAAACCCGTCGATGAAGATGAGCTGATTGCCGTGATTCACCGCTGCTGCCCAACTGTGATGGGCTCGATTCATCAACTTGTTGAGCAATTGCCAGCCCAACCTCAAGCGCAAATAGCATCGTCAAATGATGGCTACGATTGGCATCTTGCACTCAAACGCTCAGCCAATAAGCCTGATTTAGCCAAAGAGATGCTGCAGATGCTTAAAGCTTCAGCCAAAGACTTACCAAGTGAGATAGAAAAGGCTCTGAGCGGGCAGATGGATGAGGCGCAGCTGCGCCAAGTGATTCATAAATTTCACGGTGGCGTTGCCTATAGTGGCGCTAAAGCGCTAGAGAAGCTCACCGAACAGCTAGAGTCGGCACTGATTCATGGTCAGTCGATTACTGATTTAGAGCCAGAGCTGTTAGAGCTGATTGATGCGTGTCAGACTCTGGCTCAAATCAGTGAAACGCCACCGACTGCAGCGTCAAATTAACGACTGGTATCAATATATTTGTGGGCATACTGGCGGCGCTGAATGCCGCTTAGTAACCACATTACAAATCCGCCGACAAATAACAGCGCGGCGACATACCCGGTCTGATTAGCCGGATGGTGATAGGTAAAAACAACACTTCCGGCAAAAGGGCCAATCGCATTTGCCATATTAAATGCACACTGCAAAAGCGCACCAATGACTTCATGGCCGCCTTTAGCCACTTGCATCAACATCGATTGGATAACCGTGGTTAGCCCCAAACAAGCACCTAACAGAAAGACCACCACTAACAATAAAATGGGATATTGAGCCACCTTCACATAGGCCAACGCAACCAGCACGCCATACACGAGCGCCATCCCGGTGACCCTTCCGGCAAATCGGTCATGAGGCTGACCAAATAGCCAGTTGCCGGTAGTTGAGCCAATCCCAAACAACACCATAGCCAGTGAGATAAAATATCCTGAAACATGGGTGACATTTAAAATGGTGTTCGCAAGATAGGTGTAAATACAAAAAACCCCACCGAAACCAATCACACCGATTCCAACAATTGGCCAGATCAGTGGATCTTTTAACACCCCTAACTCTTGGCGCAATGAACCTTGCGAAACCTGAATATCCGGCAATACTTTGCGCAGCAATCCGCAAGCGATAATGCCAATCAGCGCCACCACCATCAAACACAACCGCCAGCTTAAAATCTGAGCCATCAGTGTGGCAACGGGTACACCAATAATTGTGGCAATCGTCAGGCCGAAGAAAACACGCGACATAAACAGTGTGCTTCGACCTTCTGGCGCCAGTTTGGCACCAAATAACAGAGCCGTTCCAAAGTAAGCTCCATGCGGCAAGCCACTTAAAAACCGGAACAAAATCAGCTGAGAAAACGATTGCGAGTAAGCACTTAATCCATTAAATAAAAAGATTAAAAATGCATATAAAACCAATGCGGTGCGCCGCTTCAGCTTAGGCGTTAAAACCATCAACAATGGTGCGCCAACCACAACCCCTAATGCGTAGGCGCTAATCGCCTCTCCGGCACGGTCTGTTGCCACATTAAAGCTCTGAGCAATTAACGGCAACATCGGCATCATTGAGAATTCCGTTAACCCCAACATGAAGGTACCAAGAGCTAGCGCTAAAAGAGGCAGCACAATATTTCCACTCGAGTGAGGCTGAGCACGGCTTAAGCTCATGACAACTCCTTAAATTGACAACAAACATCCAAGCGACTGATCATAACGCGTTATACTCAGGAAGAAACCCCTTTGAGAGCTCTGTCACACTAAAAATAAAAAAGCCTCTTAAAAGAGGCTCACCATAAGTTCGCTTTTTCAACCATTAACTTTCGCAAATCACCACGGCCATTGCATAATCACGCTCATCGCTAATGGATAAAAACCAGCGGCTCACCCCAAGCGCCACAGAAAGCTGTGCAGCCTTACCTTGAACCGTTAAATAGGGTTTGCCTAACGCATCGTTCTCAACGATGAAATCTTGAAAGCTAACGCCTTTAGCAATTCCTGTCCCCAATGCTTTAGCTGCCGCTTCTTTGGCGGCAAAGCGCTTTGCCAAAAACGGGCCAGGTCGTGAGGACTCCAGCCACGTTGCATATTCAGATTCAGCGAGAATACGTTTAGCCAGGCGAGGCTGAAGCTGTGGATTTAAACGTTCTATCTGTACGATATCGCTACCCAGTCCGACGATGGCCATAGATACTCCTGAAAATAGTAGCGCTTAATATTTCTTAAGCTACTGAAATTATTATTGGCGTTTACTCAAGCGATGTTGCATTAATAACTCCCGACTGCGCAGAACCCGGCCGCCAAGAAGCTCATCAATCAACTGTCTGAATAACACTTTGGCCTGATGCATTAATGCCGAGTCACTATTATCTAGATGCTCCAGTCGCTTAAGATCTGCGCCATAAACACTTTGAGAATTCGGCTCACAAATCATAAACCCTTCGCCACTGATAAACTGATAATGGCAATCGGCCTCGATGGACTGGCCATCCGGGATCCCATAACCAAGTTCAGTTAAAAGTGTCAGTTCAAATGGCCGCAGCACCGCCGCTAATGGCAATTTAGCAGTGGCTAAATCAACCAGAGCTTGCTGATAAGCGGTATAGATAACTGGAACAGGTTCTTCATCAGGAAGTAGATAATAGAGTAATTCATTGAGATAAAAACCGCTGTATAACGCATCACCAAAAAGCGGAATAGCCAGAGAATCCGATTCAATCTGGCTGGTATTTTTTAAGCCACTGCGCCCTTTGATATATAAGCGCAGTGGTATAAATGGCTGCAAAAGCCCACGACTATCTTTGGTAATTCGAGCAACCGCACTGACTTTGCCGTAACGCCAACTGAAAAGTTGGACCAATGCACTGCTCTCCCGATAGGGGCGTCGGTGCAGCACGAACGCGTCAGTTAAGTCCATAGTTTTACAGTGGATCGTCTCCGTAGCCTAAGCTACGCAGCGCTCGCTCATCATCAGCCCAGCCGGATTTAACTTTCACCCAGATCTCTAGAAATACTTTATTTTCAAAAAGTTTTTCCATGTCTAGGCGCGCTTCTCGACCAATGGTTTTCAGTTTCTCACCTTTATTGCCGATGATCATTTTCTTCTGCCCTGAGCGCTCGACAAGAATTAACGCGTTAATCTGATAAACGCCGTTTTCTTGCATCCGAAACTGTTCTATTTCAACCGTGGTTGAATAAGGCAGCTCTTGGCCGGTAAAGCGCATCAGTTTTTCACGAATAATCTCTTGGGCCATAAACCGCGATGAGCGATCGGTGATGTAATCTTCTGGGAAGAAAAACACATTATCAGGCAGTGACTGCTGAGACCATTGGATCAGTTTATCGACATTAGTGCCGTGTTTGGCGCTAATCGGAACTATCTGAGTAAAATCAAATTTAGTGGATAATTCTTTAAGATGCGGCAACAGCACTTCACCTTTTTCACTAATATTATCGACTTTATTCACCGCCAGAACGATTGGAGCTTTGACATTGCGAAGTTTATTCAAAACCATGTCATCATCAGCATTCCAGTGGGTTCCATCGACGACAAAAATCACCATGGAAACATCTGACAATGAACTGCTAGCAGAGCGGTTCATCAACCGATTAATTGCACGTTTTTCTTCAATATGAAGCCCGGGAGTATCAATATAAATTGTTTGATATTCCCCTTCAGTGTGGATCCCCACAATCCGGTGGCGAGTTGTCTGTGGCTTTTTCGAGGTAATACTTACCTTTTGCCCCAGCAACTGGTTTAACAAGGTTGATTTACCCACATTCGGGCGACCAACGATGGCAACGAAGCCACAGTGAGTTCCATACTCTGGCACTTCACTCATGCATCAAACTCCTTGAGAATGCGTCGCGCTGCATCTTGCTCAGCCTTACGCCGGCTAGTGCCTTTGCCTTCAATCGCAGCCTCTGTTAATTCTGTTGTGCAACTTACGGTAAACTGCTGGTTATGTGCTTCGCCACTGACTTCGACGACTTCATATTCCGGCAATGATTTTTTTTGCCCCTGCAGATATTCCTGCAACCGAGTTTTAGGGTCTTTTTGATCGTTGCCCGGTTTAATCGTAGACAACCGACTTTCATACCATTTTAGCAGTAAAGGCTGAATCACGTCGGTGCCACTATCTAAATAGATAGCGCCGATGAGCGCTTCAATTGCATCTGCTAAAATTGATTCGCGCCGATATCCACCGCTTTTAAGCTCGCCAGGCCCTAATCGCAGATAATCGCCTAGCTGAAATTCACGGCCAAATTCAGCCAATGTCTTACCTTTTACTAAGGTAGCTCGCATGCGCGACAGATCGCCCTCAGGTGATTTGGGAAATTGCAGATACAGTGCATCTGCAATTACCCAACTCAAGATGGCATCGCCTAGAAATTCTAGGCGTTCATTATGAACCGAACTGGCACTGCGGTGAGTCAGTGCCTGGTCCAATAATTGTTTGTTTTTAAATGTATATCCTAATGACCGTTGTAGTCGGCCTGTATCATCCACCATTAATGAATGGCTCCAATCCGATTAAAGCGAACGCCTGTCGGTACCCAACTTGGCAACCAAGAGTTCGCCGAGTGATTAAATTCAAAACTTATCCAAACTGCGACAGCCCGACCCACCAGATTGTGCGCCGGAACAAATCCCCAATAGCGACTATCTTCACTATTGTCGCGATTATCGCCCATCGCGAAATACTCACCATCGGGCACGATAAACTCGGTTGAGTCTGTGCCATCTTGTTGGAAATAAGTACTAGGGTTATCCGCTAAATACGGGTTAATTAAAATTCGATGCGACACTTTGCCCAATTGTTCCTGATAGGTATCCAAAGGATATCCCCGTTCATGGAACTGCCCTTGGGCAAGTAGCTCACGCGTTACCTTAATCGGCGCAGGACATTTATCTTGCTCACATTTAGGAACAATCGTCAGTTGTTTATCTTTATAAATAACTTTATCGCCCGGCAGGCCGACCACGCGCTTAATGTAATCAAGCTTTGGATTACGCGGATATTTAAACACGATAATGTCACCACGTTTTGGCTGACCGGTTGGAATTAACGTATCGTTAAAAATCGGATCTTTTAATCCGTATGCAAATTTTTCGACCAGAATAAAATCGCCAACTAATAAAGTTGGCTTCATTGATCCGGAAGGAATTTGAAATGGTTCGTATAAAAACGAACGCAGAATTAAAACCACCAGTAAGACGGGGAAAACTGATTTGCAGTTCTCAATCCAACCTGGCTCCTTTAATAGTTGGGAACTAACCTCTTCAGGAAGCTCGCCTTGCGCTGCGTTTTGTGCGATTTGCAATTTTGCCTGACGCTGCTTGCCAAAGACCCAACGATCCAACGCCCAAACAATCCCAGTGAGCAATGTAACAACAACTAAAACAATCGAAAAATAAGCCGCCATGAATTAATCCTTACCGATATGCAGTACTGCAAGGAAAGCTTCTTGAGGAACTTCCACATTGCCCACTTGTTTCATACGTTTTTTACCTTCTTTTTGTTTAGCCAGCAGTTTTTTCTTACGGCTGACATCCCCGCCATAACATTTAGCCAAGACATTTTTACGCAGCTGTTTGACGGTGCTTCGAGCAATAATGTGGTTACCAATTGCCGCCTGAATAGCGATATCAAACATCTGCCGGGGAATTAATTCTTTCATTTTCTCAACCACTTCACGGCCCCGATAAGCGGCTTGATCGCGGTGAGTAATCAGTGCCAGAGCATCCACTCGGTCACCGTTAATTAAGATATCAACGCGAGCCATATCAGAGGCTTCGAAGCGCTTAAAGTTATAATCAAGCGATGCATAGCCGCGGCTGGTTGATTTTAATCTATCGAAAAAGTCCAAGACCACCTCGGCCATTGGAATTTCATAAGTCAAAGATACCTGATTGCCATGGTAAACCATGTTGGTTTGCATACCACGTTTTTCCACACACAACGTGATAACATTACCTAAATATTCTTTAGGCACCAAAATATTAACTTCACAGATTGGCTCACGAAGCTCTTCGATATCATTAACTGACGGCAATTTCGCCGGGCTATCTACGTAAACAATATTCTGATTCGTTAGCAAAACTTCATAAACAACCGTCGGCGCAGTGGTAATCAAATCGAGATCATATTCGCGCTCTAAACGCTCTTGAATGATCTCCATGTGCAGCATGCCCAAAAAGCCACAACGAAAACCAAAGCCCAATGCAGCTGATGTTTCTGGTTCATAAAAAAGCGATGAATCGTTGAGGCTAAGTTTGCCCAGTGCATCACGAAATGCTTCATAGTCATCAGAGCTAACCGGAAATAAGCCAGCATAAACCTGCGGTTTCACTTTTTTAAAGCCAGGCAGCGGCTTATCGGTCGGATTTTTAGCGAGCGTTAACGTATCCCCCACCGGAGCGCCGTGAATTTCTTTAATGCCCGCAATAACAAATCCAACTTCACCGGCATGCAGCACGCCAGTCTCTTTTTGTTTTGGGGTAAAAACACCGACTTTATCGACCACATGAGTCACGCCGGTGGACATGACTTTCATTTTATCGCCAGTGCGAATAACACCGTTTTTAACGCGTACCAGAGAAACCACGCCCTGATAATTGTCAAACCACGAGTCTACAATCAGTGCTTGTAGCGGCTGTTCAGAATCACCTTCTGGCGGTGGAATTTGCGTTACAATCGCCTCTAACACATCTTCAATACCAATGCCCGTTTTCGCTGAGCAATGGGTCGCATTGAGGGCATCAATGCCAACAATATCTTCGATTTCATGCGCAACGCGATCAGGGTCTGCTTGCGGCAGGTCGATTTTGTTTAGAACTGGAATCACTTCCAAATCCATATCGATAGCGGTATAGCAGTTGGCAAGCGTTTGAGCTTCCACACCTTGAGCGGCATCAACCACCAGCAATGCACCTTCACAGGCAGCCAGTGAGCGAGAAACTTCATAGGAAAAATCGACATGTCCAGGGGTATCAATAAAATTCAGCTGATACGTTTGACCATCACGCGCGGTGTAATCAAGCGTCACACTTTGCGCTTTAATGGTGATCCCTCGTTCGCGTTCGAGATCCATTGAATCGAGCACCTGCTCGGCCATTTCACGATCGGTTAATCCTCCGCAATGTTGAATTAAACGATCTGACAGGGTCGACTTACCATGGTCGATATGGGCAATAATAGAAAAGTTACGAATATGCTTCATGGAATACAGGCTTTCGCTCAACGTTAAAGGAATGTACTTAAGGCGGAGAATTTTACTCGATTTGTTTGATTAAGGCTATTAGTGCGCAAATTTACTGACTAATAGAGAGCATAATCGGCTCATATTCGCGATGATGACTTAACCGTTTCGCGCCAAAGCGAGCAATCAAAAAGCCAAAGAAGGCACCGATGACACACCCGGCCACGGCAATATTATCGCTATTGCCAAAAAATTCAGCAGCGAGAATGACCCCCATCACCATGGTGACCAGCGGCAATAAATAAACCAACATCGCACTTCGCACCAAACTTTGTGCAGGCAAGCCGATTTCAATCCGTTGACCCGGTATAACTGGATATTTTAAACGCACTTTAAAACGGTGCGTTTTAGGAGCAAACGCTTTAGCAACCGCCGAGTTACCACAGCTATCAGCTGCATGACACTGGCCACAAGCACTGCGGCTAACGCATTCAACCCATGCATAATCTTTTTCGACATCAACGACTAACGCCGTTTCAGTGACCATATGATCGATATCAGTCATGGCTTATCTCCTGAGCTTTATCCTCTGCCTTGGCAGGGATTAGTTTAACAGATTGAGCAATTAAGGTAGCAGTCTGCGGTGGTACTTCACCGACCACTGTTATCTCCATCCCGTTATGAACGACTGAATGTAAAGAAGTCGCTCCCTGGCGGACTATTTCTCCCTGTAATATCTGACTATTCCCTTTAGGATAAGCATACACTGACACATCAAATAATCCGTCACTGAGTTTCAAATAATCAACTCGTTGCTGAGTAATCGCAAGGACATGCTGATCTTGGCTAACAATCTGCATCCCTGTCGGTTTCCAGCCTAATTGCCATTTGACATCACTCGGCTTGGGAGAGTCAAGATCTGATAGCGCCGGTAAGTCAATCGATGAGAGTTTTTCCATCCATTGCGTGGGTTTGTCAAATAAAGCCAAATCCAATGCCATCTGTTGTTCAACCAAATTGCCATGACGGTCAACAATATCAATTCTAAGTGGTAGGTGGCTTACTTCATCAAGCCACAGATACAAGCCATATAATCGGTCATGTTTGGGAATAATCCGAATGACCTGAGCCACTCGCCCCGCTACACGGCCTTTTCCGGATACGACTAAATCATAATTTGCCATTAAATGAGTTGGACTAACATCTCCCAAGGTATCCATCATTCCGGCCATGCGTGACGCTTTAACTGAATAAGGTGTCTGGCCAAAGGCATAATGAGCAACTTGGTCGCCGCGGCGAACTGATTCGCGAACAGGGCCATTTAGATGAATACGATGAACGACTTCAACGCCATTGATTACGCCATGAAACAGGCGCATTGGCTCAATGCTTCCCTGACGTACACGAATATAAGAAAGCTCATAATTATCATGGTGATAAGATTTCTGAAACTGACTTAAAAGCGTATCCGGACTGATTTTGTCAGATGCAGAACTCGCGCCAGTAGAGGGTTGAGTCGAATGAATAGAATGCTCAGGTGATGAGAGCTCAGAAGATGATGTTTCTCCAACACTTGGAGAGGCAATAACCTGTCTGCTTAATAAGGCAAACAGACATACAAAAAAGATCCGATAATGCATATAACCTAATTTTCTTGGCGCTGCTGCAATTGATGATCCTGCAAGAATGCCGCAATTTCCTTACGCTGTTCGAGCCACTGTTTTTCAGTTAATTTATCAGGGTTGTCCGAGAAATGCGTTTGTAAACTAACTGGCGCGACCGTGCCACCAATTGGAACTGTATCCAATACTTGCAGCGGCTGACTTGCATTCGTTGGCTGAGACTGAGCTTGCTGGTAATGCTGAACACCCAAGATTGCCATCACTGCAACTGATGCGGCAATTGCATATTGCCCCACACCTTTAAACCAGTTTGCCACCGGCAGCTGTTTAAGCCAGCCAACCTGCTCAGTGGTTTGCTCAACACCGCTATCATTAGCAGGCATTGATGCATTATAACTGGCTTCTTGTTCTAGGGCTTTCGCAATACTATCACTGAGATCCAAATTAAGGGAGCTTGGCAGATCGCTACCACGCATAATATCGCCGACTAAATGATAGCGTTGCCACTTTTGGCTACCCTGTTCATCACAAACTAACGCCTGCAATGCTTGTTCGTCCTTTAACTCGCTGTCGATCAGTGCTGAGAGTTGTTCGTCTTTATCGACCATAAAATTTCCCTTCAGTTACCGTCTCATTAACGGCTGGATCTGTTTATCAATCGCTTCACGAGCTCTAAAAATACGTGATCTGACGGTCCCCACGGGACATTCCATAATCTGAGCAATTTCCTCATAGCTCATTGCGTCGATCTCGCGAAGCGTAATAGCCGTGCGTAATTCATCGGGTAACTGCTCAATTGTTGCAAAAACAACCTGACGGATTTCATCAGTGAGCAGCTCAGCTTCTGGCGTGGAACTTTCGTGCATCACTTCCCCGCCATCATAAAATTCTGCGTCATTTACATCGATATCGTTCGCTGGCGGACGCCGCCCCTGTGCCACGATATAGTTCTTAGCCGTATTAACTGCAATGCGATACAACCAAGTGTAGAACGCACTCTCGCCACGGAAATTAGGCAACGCCCGATAAGCTTTAATAAAAGCTTCTTGGGTTACATCGGCCACATCACCAGAGTTGTTTACATATTTTGCAACTAACCCGGCAACTTTATGCTGGTATTTGCCGACCAACAAATTAAAAGCCTGTTTATCGCCCTGTTGGATCCGTTCAACAAGAGTTTGATCTGTCCACTGATGTTGTTTCATTCCGCGTGGCTATCCCCACTAATAATAGCCACGACAACAAACTGCCAGCGTGAACATTTAATATGACTACGATTGTTCAAAAAAGTTCTCTTCTAATAAAATTAAATTTTAAAAATTTTATGGCTCGTATTTAAATTCACCCAAAACAGCGCAAACGCTAATTTAGCTTAAAAACATCCTTTAAAACGAGTCTTTTAACAATATTCAGCTCAAAACTGCGAGCATACCTAAATTAGAAACCACTTCCAATCATTTAACAATAGTTTACATAGCTTAGCGCTTAAGCATGTAACAGCGAAAAACATAAGCGGCGGTAGCTCGTTTTATCTAACATATCGCAAAAGACTAAAAGATAACGTCGATGGTTGTTTTCAGATAAACAAAGCCAACAAAACCCCATCCCCACACGCGAGCGCGAATCAATCGTATAATAATGTTGATCGAGCCAAAGTTGCTCTTGGCGAATCACCAGATAACGCGGCACAGGGAGCTTTATTGAACAATAGATAATGGCACTGGTGACGCCCCAGCATAACCATAAAAACAGATTTACCTGATACAGATACAAGCCAAAGGCCCATCCTAGAATGAGCCATACAATCAGGCGTTTAAATCTATTACTTGGATAAAGAAGGGCTATGTGTGTCGTTGTAGCGCAAAATAGCATCGATTATTTTACCTAATTGCTCATCAGGACAGGGGCGATGGCGCATAAACCAGCTAAATAAGTCAGGGTCATCACAACTTAATAAACGGCAAAACTGCGATTGCTGCTCTTCACTTAAGTGCTCATAACAGTTCTCAACAAACGGTTGCAAGAGAACATCAAGCTCTAACATTCCTCTGCGACAGGCCCACAATAAGCGGGATTTAGCTAAAGAAGTATCCATGATTGTTCCTTCTGAAAAACTATCGGTCAGCGTAATGACTGATAGACTGACCTTTTAAGTAAAATTTATACCAATTAAAAAGCTTTTATCTGAACCGCTCAGCAAGCCTTGCGCATAAAAATCATCTGCAAAGTTAAACCTCGCCAAGACAACGGCTGACAAACGCTGCTCGGCAATATACCATCACTATAACATTGACCCACATGAAACCAATGAATTGGGAGCAAGAAAGGTGGAATTAGACAAATTATCAACATTTGAAAATTTGCGCGTTGGTCCATTGACTGATTGGTCGCTGACTCGTATCAGTGGCGCAGACCGACTAACTTACTTGCAAGGACAACTAACAGCCGAAGTTCAGGGGCTCGCCCAAGGCGCTCAAACCTTATCTGGCCACTGCGATCCAAAAGGTAAGCTTTGGTCTGTTATTCGCCTCATTAATGCAGGCGAATGGATTTGGATGTTACAGCCAGCTTCAGCAAAAGCAGTTCAGTTACCAGAGCTTAAGAAATATAGCGTATTTTCAAAGGTTAACATTGAAGATGAAGCACAATTTTGTGCTGTTGCTGTTATCGGCAAACAAGCAAAAGCGTTTATTGAGCAGCATTTTGGCGCCCCAATCGCAGCGCAAGGTGGACTATTAGAAGAAGGCTATTGTTTAAGTTATGCAGCTCAACCTATGCGCTATCTACTGATAGTGCCACAGGCTCAAGCGCAGCAGCTTTACACAGATGAAAGCTCACTTGATGAATTATGGCAAGGGCTTGATATTGTCGCCGGGTTAGCGAGCATAACGAAACCGACCAGTAATGAGTTTATCCCGCAGGCATTAAATCTTCATCTGCTGGATGCCATTAGCTTTACCAAAGGCTGCTATACCGGCCAAGAAGTTGTCGCTCGAGCGAAATATCGCGGCACTAATAAACGCGCGACAATGCGCTTTGTCGGTCAGTCATCACAAGAGATTGAAAATGGCAGCGATATAGAGATGTCCTTAAATGGCAATTGGCGGCGCTGTGGTACGGTGCTCAATAGTTATCGCCAAAGTGATGGCTATACAGAAATACTGGCGGTTGTGCGCAAAGACAGTGAAGCCGACCAAGACTATCGCCTTGAGGGCCAAGAGCAAAGTCACCTGACACTGGCTCATCTGCCCTATTCTTTAGATGAATCCTAAATCACTCAAGCTATAATAAACGTATAGTCAAAAAGGAGACATCTCATGCAATCACCTTGTATTCGTCATTGTACCCTCAATAATGATGATATCTGCATGGGATGTTTTCGCCATCTTGATGAGATCACCGGCTGGCACAAAGCCTCTGAAGAACAACAGCAAGCCATCTTAAAACGCTGCTCGAAACGCCAAAAACAATATATGGAACAGATTCTGCATTACATCCGCTAGCGACAATTTTCCGCCACCTTTAAGTGTGGTTGGACGTGATGTGATAGGAATCTAAAATGGGAAAATATTGGCTTTATTTAGCGATGGCTATCATTCTCACTGGCTGTGCCACCGCCCAGCAAACCAGTGAAAAAGTAGCTGATAACGCGCAGCAAAAAGTCGACAATAACCAGCGGCAAGTCACCTCATCAACGGATGATGGCTCACCAGTGCCAGATGATCCTTTTTATGCGCCTGTGGATCCGGCTCCCAAAGCCAAGCATGTCATTCCAACGGGCTCTGCATTCAATCCTTCGACCTCCACCAGTTTATATAGCTATGAACCGGCTTATTCTGTCGGCGATACAGTGACTGTGGTTTTGACTGAATCAGCTTCAGCGCAAAAATCAGCCACAACCGATATGTCCCATAACAATGACTATAACCTCGACCCCATTACCGTCCCTGGCGGGAAATTAACGGTCAATGGTAATACGGTCGAACTTGGGATGAAACAATCACAAAATTTTGACGGTAAAGCCAACTCGGCCCAAAGCCATACATTAACAGGCAAAATTACCGTTTCAGTCATTGACGTACTCAATAACGGCAACCTAGTCGTTCGCGGGGAAAAATGGCTGGTCATTAATAATGGTAAAGAATACATCCGCCTAACCGGAATTATCCGACCCAAAGATGTGACTGAAGCAAATACAGTTGACTCATCTCAGGTGGCAGATGCACGCATTGAGTTTAGTGGAACAGGCGATCAGGCTCATACCCAAACTCAAGGTTGGTTATCACGCTTATTTAGTGGAAGCTTATGGCCATTTTAACGATGAAAAAGAAACTCTCCGCGATTGCGATAGCGCTGTTAACCGTCCCGATGATGGCGCATGCAGTCTGGTTTCAAGGACAAGGTAGCGCCACCATTAAAGATGGTGAAGTTGACCAAGCGCGTCATGAAGCGGTGCAAAATGCGCTGCTCGGATTGATGTATAAAGGCGGTGCTAGTATTCGCTCAGTGCAGGTGGTTAAATCTGGCGTGTTAGCCAGTGATAAACTTACCGTGCGTACCAACGGTGAGATTCATGACATGCAAGTCATGCGTGAAAAACGTACCGATGACACGATTACCGTCACTGTTCGGGCCGATATTTTCCCGATGAAAACCTGCAATAAAGACAACTACGCCAAAACCATGATGATTGGTCCAATTACCATTCGAAGTCGCCAGCAGGCTCAGATGGGAGGGATTTATCAACTGGGCAAAACGTTGTCACAGCAGCTTTTTCAACAATTGCAATTAAGTAATCGACGCATTGACGCTCGCCAGTTGATGACAACCCCGATTGCCTCGCTGTCTGATTATAATGATCAAAACAGTATGCTAGAGGTTGCCCGCTCTCTGTCAGCACAAAATGACGTGCAATATGTGATGTTCGGCACCATTGATGATTTGTCGAACTATACCACCAGCTCAACCTCGCAGTTAACGGGCGTGACAGATACCACCCATCACCGTAGTTTTCGCATCACAATCTATGTCGTGGATGGCATTAAAGGCGATATCGTCTTTAGTAAAAGTTACAGTACCAATCAAGAATGGGACTTCAGCTTAACGATGAAAGTGAGCCCAGACAGCGATATGTTTTGGTCATCAAAATATGGCAAAGCCGTGCAATATGTCATGAAACAGGCCGTTCAGGATGTACAGGTTAGCTTGTACTGCAAACAGACACTGGCTAACGTGGTAGGGATTGATAATAACCAATTGATCATTAATTTAGGCCAACGCGATGGTGTTCAAGAGGGGGATGCATTTCATCTGATGCGAACTCGATACCTGTTATCTCATGACGGTGCCCAAAGCAGCCCTATTTTTAATCAGACTCAGTCCCCGCAATTTAAGGTGGTTTCAGTGCAAACTCACCGCTCGGTGCTGCAAGCGGACCACTATTCAGATATGGCCAATATCCAGCTGCGCGATATCTTAATCGCCAGCTCGCAAAATAAACTACGCGCCAATCTTGATGATTAACTCAAACAAAAAAACAATCCTCCGGCATAGCCGGAGGTTTTTCATATGCGCCTGTAAGGCTTTCCTGCCAGCAGCGCCCTAGCAGG
>NZ_JBEQCS010000025.1:0-42415 GCF_046054195.1 Celerinatantimonas sediminis | reverse complement strand
AGCTCCTTTCTCATTCTTAATAAAATTAAACATTAAAATAGCGGCTAATAAATACCAAAGAACTCTTCACTAAATTCGCTATAGTTTTTATTTGGTTTAATATTATTTTCATTTATATAATTATCAGCATAACTCTTGAGTTCATCTATCTTACCTTGAGGGATATCTTTTACCCATTTAATCCACCGAGGATCTATTGCTGTGGGATTATCGCCAAGATATACCGCAATATATGAATAAAAATATGCTTTCTCATATTTTTTCATTTTATTAAAAACTATCCCCGCAGAAATAGCTGCATTCTTATAACCACACTTAGTAGCTTTTTTCATCCAATCTAAATAGGCTGGATTATCAACAGAAAACTGACTACCATAATCGTACATTGCTTCACAATTTCCTTTAATAGCTAGTTTTTTAATATATTTATATGGATTATCAATATCAGTATGTAGAATTTTAAAAGCTGCATAATCTGATCCATTTTTAAATGCATCAATTAATTTATCTGCATACATTTTTTTACCCAATACAGGGATAAAACTCATATACCAAGGTCGATCACGTAACAGAAGCGCAAGCTCCGCATTACCATCACCCTGCTTCGCTTGTTTTTTCCAAGTAGCCAAGGCTTTATCCAGCCATTTAGAATCACAAGGCCAACCAAACATGCCGCAAGGCGACTCGTTATTACTTGGATCAAGACGGTTCATCGCCCAAGGATCGCCTTTTTTAGCTGCTTGTAACATAATTTGCCCTGCGGCAAACGCCTTTTCCCCTCGCTGCAGAAACATTGCGTTAGCCTGCCAATAACGCGCGTGTACATCGCCTTTATCGGCTTCGGATTTAAAGTATTGTTCAGCAGCTTGATAATTTCCTTGATTCAACAATTCAACTCCACGTTGAGTTTCTGCTGAGCAAGGAGCCATAGACAATAAAAAAGTGAATATAAAAAATATTATTTTCTTCATTATTTAACCTTTATTCTACAGGCATAGGTAATAGCTTACTCAAAAGCAGAGGTCTATATGCGCTACTAAATTTAGGATTACCTTTTTCAACAATATCAATATGGGCAATCCATTTTATATCAATAAATCCTTTTCTACTATAATCATATTCTAAGCTTTTTTGAAAATTACTTCCGATAGAATAATATAAATCATAACCTTTTAGTAGCCATACCAAATATGATATAAATATCTCATTATTACGGTAAATTACTCCTTGTAAATTATCCCTATCCTTGTCATCTATATATTGAATAGAAGTAAACTGAAAAAGTTCTATTATTTTTAATAAGTCTTTTTGATAAAAAAACATTTTTTTCTTATTGTTAAAAACTTCATCTTTTTTCAAATACATCCGTTGAATGGCATTTTCCATTTGATTGATTGACTGTTTGGCTCGCTGTCCAACTGTCCACTGAAAAATATTTTCAATCGCATATCGCTGATTACGGTTTGCTATTATTCGTCGCTCATCATCATTAGTAAAAAGTTCGCCCCACGTTTCGAGGTTTTTATAAGTTAGGATTCCCAAAAATTTTGCAATTGTTTCTGGTAACGCTTTTCTAAAAATCCGAGCAATATCACTATCGGGCTTTTTATCTTTTAGATAGCTTGCTATAAATGGGGCATTATCCTCTTTTAAAGACTCATACTCCATCTTCTCAAATTCTTTGAATGGTAGGCAAAGAAGATGTCCCATCGACACATCTAACATCAAGCGCATTGTCCAATATCGATTGAGCATTTCAAATGTTAAGTCATCATCCTCACCATCACTGAACTCAATATACGCGAAATTGGTACTTTTCGCTAAATCAAGAATCGTTTCAAAAATATCGTCAGCTGCATCGGCATTAATAGAAAAAGCATACGTTCCAGAAAATCCCAAGCCTAAAGTCGCACCAGCATTTCCAAGGATATAAAAACATCCGTTTTTATATAAAAAGTGAAACTCACCCGACACCCCAGCCCCTAAATTGGCTTTCAAGCCACCGGATAGCTCACCTAAGAGTGGTAATTTTCCGGTAGATTTTTTGCGGCTCCAACAAACCCGACCGCCACAACTAGCCCCAACCTGTATACCAACAAAAGCATTGGCTGAAACCCCAGCATCTCCAACCAAACCGGGGCCATAGGCTTTAGCCTCTTTATTTAGCGGTGCAATAGGGGAAGTATCATGAACGATCTCGCTATTCACGCCAAATTCTCCATTGCGGTTATACCCTAGTTGAAACGAACCCGATATTGACGCAGCAGCACCTACAAAACCACTGACACCACCATAAAAAGTCAACTGGTAGTAACCAACCGTAACGCTACCTGATTGTAACTTTTTATTCTGATCATAATATCGAATATTTAATTTAAATGGCTTACTGCTATTTGGGCTATCAGGAATTTGATAATCAAAGGTGTAAGCCCCTTGAGCCACAATGACATTAACAGAAGCAGTCGCTTTATAAGATGTTACTCCAGTGCCCTTAATTGCCTTACCAGAGGAAGCGGATGTAATAAAACGGAAAAACTGCGCCTGAGTCCCACTCTCCCATCGTCCCGGAACGCCAAAGATATTTTTTTTGTCGATAAACCATGGCGTTATATACTTATCACTAACCGCTGATAATTTAGTTTTGGGCTGAGAAGCGGCGGTAAAAGTTGCATTTTGCAACTGTTTCTCAAACCGTCCAACTTTTCGATCTTTTGCACCTTTATAGGTTTTGGCAAAACTTTTGGACCATATTGATCGGTCTTTACTTGCCTTGAGGGAAGGATCAAATGCTATCGTTTTTAAGTCAATGCCAAAGGTCTGATGTTTATTTTTTACTTCATCAAGTGATAATACAGAGAGGTTTGACCGCATAAACCCAACGTTTTCTGAATCACTAGCAAGTGAGCCTTCAACGATAAAGGTATGATGAAAACTTTCGCCTTTACTATTGCCTACTGATGCATAGATCTGATTTTTTAAATTTTTAGGTCGCCAACTCTTTTCGTTCCACAAAAGAATGAATTGAACGTCACTTTTATAAACTTCGAGTTCTTCATCAGGTAAATAAAATAAATTTAGCTGACTAAAATCACCTTTCAAATTCTTAACTATATTTTCTGCTTTAGTTTTATAGAATATGCATAAATCATAAGCTTTTGAAATATACCAAAGGATCGGACTAATATAACTTGAATAATCCTCATTTAATGCTTTGTTTTTATTTGAAAAAAGCTCTTTAAAATCATTCAACCGATGGTAAAATTCCTTGACGACTTTAAGATATAACACATAAGCACTATATAATCCGATACCTTTTTTGTCTGTTAAAGATTCTTTAAATTTAGATAATCTATCTGTCACTGTATCTATAGAAATAGATCCTATATCAAGATCATATACGTCATGCCACATCCCAAACATTTCATCTTTAGATAAAACTTGTTCTTTTAATATATAGCCACTCAAGTTTAACTGAACCAATGTAGCCATATAGGTGTCTGCGGCATCAACATCAACAGAATAATACCATTTATCCCATTTGCTTTTTTTTATAAGTGAAATTTCAAAAAATCTCTCAACATTAGCTGGCAAATATAGATTTAAAACTCGCTGATAATCGCTATAAATATCATGTAAATCAGGAATGTCAAAGTTCCCTTTGACATCTCTTAATTTTGAAAAATCACATGGTATATCTAGATTACTTTTATGTTTGATTAATTGCTCTATAGCTATAGATGCATTATATTCGCTATTACTAGTGAAGAATTTATTAGTAGTGCTTAATCGATATGTATCTTCTTGATTATTTTTATCTACAAAAGTCGTTCTTTCTGCTTTTCTTATTGCTTTTTCTTCATAAGCATGCTTATGCTTATTCAATTCACTGAGCAAATCTTTCAGTATCATTTTTATATCATGTGAAAGAGTTTCTGTCAGTACCTCATACCGAGCGTCTTTGAATTTCAGATTGTACTGTTGGTTAAATTTTTTATCGTCAACTATATTCCTTTCATATATATCATATTTTTCATTTAATAATATACTGAACGTATCATATAAATTTCCATAGCCAAACAACCCACTCTTAATTTCTTTCAACTCTTTTGGAAGAGTCATTTTATTATCATATGAGGCAGGGAGTATATATTGTTTAGCATTTCCTCCATAGCCCAGTTTTCCTTCTACATCGACGATCATAAACAATATATCTTTATATATTTTAGCATCATCTTCACTAAGGAATACTTCATATCCGTAACTCTCAAATGGTGATAACACACCCAATTTTTTTAAGCCAGAGAGGACCTTCTGTGTTTTTGCTTTGCCTTTCATGCCATCGCATTTAATCGCCTCTGCACACAACTTCATCTCATTTTTAACAAGTGTCTGAGCTTCTTGCGTTAACAAGATAACAATGTGGCTTCCCGTGTCCGGATGTTTGGGAATATATAACGAATCGACAAAATCTTTTGGGGCACAAACAGCCTTTTTTAACTCAGTATCAGACGGCTCTTCTGGTTTAACACTGGCCTCAACTACCTTAACGCGGCCTTCACCTGGTACATTTAACTCATTGCCCGCGTATATAAGGTTCGGATCTTTAATTTGATCCGAATTTAGCTCCATTAACTTATCTTGTGGAATATTTAATTTTTCAGCAAGTTCTAAAAGTGTATCACCCGGCTGGATTTCGTATTTAGTTGTCACGCGATAAGTTCCTCTATCATTGTATCTGGCAGAATCAGTTGATGAGATGTCATTACGGGGTTATTGGGATAAACCAAGGCATTATGAGCAGGAGAAACCAGTGGTGAAAGATGGACGGCACTAGCGCACCCTTGTATGAGCTGTAACTGCTGAGACGTTAGCAATTGAGATAATTGCTTCCAGATTTTGGGCGAATAAAAACGCCAAAGCCATAACTTCCCATTTTGAGATTTAATGGTAATGTTTTTACGTAGTTGAACGGCTAAGTCATCCAGCGTCATCGGATCTCGCAGTTGGTAAACAATGCCGCTAGATGCCCAATTCATATCTTCTTCCCACTGCATCCATAATGGGTCTAGTTTTTCTAACGTAATTAACAGCGGTGAATTTTCTAATTGTGGTGCCCACTCCGTATCAAGGTAGAGAGGCAGTACTTCATAATTATGAGCGGCAAGCCAAGCTTTACAGTCATTAATGCGGAGTTGATCCAGCACCATTACATAATGGATTTTTTTTAAGCTTTCAGACATGGGCAATTGGCTAACTTACAAGTGTTATCGGTCATAAACTGGCAAACCTCTACGGCAGCGAGGTCTAGTTGCGCCAACGCAGGTAAACGGCTGGCCATGGTTGGCAGTGTCGGCGCCACAAGCTGAGGTTCTAGTTCAGTCGCTGCTTCAACATCCCCAGGAAGTTTTGCCAAGATTCCACCATAAGCGGTACCACTGCTAGCACTGCCGCCAGAATTTAGTTTTACTTTCGCTCCACCAACCGTCACACCTGAGCTATCAATAGTGACAAAGTTTCCTCCGACTTTTAGGGTCAGTGACGATGAGGCCTCACACGTAATTTTAATTCCGCCGTTTAAGTGGATCTCTCTGCTGGTTTTATCAAGCCAAGATCCTGCTTTCATATGCAGGGTTTTCTCCACATACTGCGTCTGCTGGCCTTTGACATGCACTCGGCTCTCCCCATCGACAGTCTGATGGGCATCGCCCTTCACCCGCTGAAACTGGTTGCGGGTCACGGTCAAGTGGTCGTCTTCGCCAATTTCGGTCTTGCGGTCATTCTCGATGTTGCTGTTGAAGTCTTTTTGCGCATGGATAAAGATTTCTTCATGGTCCGCCTGATCTTCAAAGCGCAGTTCATTGTACCCGCTGCCCTGATGGGTTTCGGTACGCAGCACGGTGCGGGTCTTATTCGCCGGTAATTCATAGGGCGGTAGGTTGGTGGCATGGTAGGTTCGCCCGGTGATAATCGGTTGGTCCGGGTCACCTTCTAAGAAACTGACAATCACTTCATGGCCAATCCGGGGAATGGCCACCATCCCATATTGGCTGCCCGCCCATCCTTGCGAGACTCGTATCCAGCAGGAGCTTTGGTCATCCCCATTGCCATAGCGGTCCCAGGGAAATTGCACTTTCACCCGGCCATAGTTATCGCAGTATATTTTTTCATCAGACGGGCCAACCACGGTGGCGATTTGCGGGCCATCCACCCGTGGTTTTGGGTTGGGGGTTGGCCGCCAGGGCAGGTTGCTGGCCAATACCTGAAACTGGTTGGTGTAGGTGGTGGCGCCATCCCCGCCGGCTTCTTCCAATGCCTGGGGTTGTTGGCCCTGATGGTGCACACTGACCAGTAACCAGCTGCGATTGCACTGCTCATCCAGATGGTCAGTCATGGTGGCGGTGTAACCACTGACCAGTTGGGGGATGGTGCTGTCCCCTTCGCCGGTTTGGCTGTTGCGGCGCAGGGCGTCTAACCGGTATTGACTGAACGGTTTGCCCTGACTATCCGTTTTGTAACGCCCCGGGTAGTCGTAGTGTTCATAGCTGGCCGGGTCCAGGCCACTGTCGGCGGTCTGTAAAAAGCTGTAGGCAGGCTTTTTAAAGCTGTAATCTTTGAGCTGTGCGCTGGTTGGAGCCGTTTGATAGTGGCGACGAAAGGCCCGCACAAACGGATTGCGTTGATAGCCGCCGGCGGTGGCATTGTATTCTAACGTCACTCCCAACTGAGGCGCCTGCTGGGTGTTGTCGGTAAACACCACGGTGTGTTTGCCATCCTGATGGACAAAGTAATAATACATGCCCTCTTCGGCGGCCAGCCGTTCGATGAAGGCTAAATCACTCTCCCGGTACTGCACGCAGTATTCGCGGGTGAGGTGGGTGTCAGTGATGGCAAAGGCGTAATCGGTAATGCCCATTTCCTGAAGTAAAATCGAGATAATCTGCTGGGCATTGTACTGCTGGAAAATCCGGCTGTTCTGGCGCAGGGTAAGGCGTTTGAGCGCGGGCACCAGGGTCAGTTGGTAGCGGGTGTGATGAAAGCCGGTATCCCCCTGGGTGAAGGCGCTGACAATGCCATACCAGCATTGCTGCGCTTCGCCATCTTGCCAAAGTGTGAGTGAGGCATTCTGGTCGATAATGGTGGTGGCATCCAGTTGGTCATTGCGGCTGGCCAGTTCCAGGGTAAAGGCAAAGGGGGAGCTTAAGGCCTCCTGGCCGTCAAAGGCGATGACCTGCAAACTAGTGTCACTGAGCCCTTCGATACTCAGGGTAAATTGTAATCCGCTTTGCTCTGCCATAATCAAATTCCAAGTGAGAGAAGTTGCTGCAACGTGCCATAAAAGCGATATAAAGATGGGAAAAGGCCACGCTACCGCCCCCAACAAGATCGACAAAAAAGCCTTGATCGCCGGTAATAGATATCCAAATAACGATACATATCAATTTATTATGTCGTTATTTGGATTTGAAATTGTGCTGCGCCTTAGACGCAAGTAACTCAATATACGGTTAGTGAACCGTTGATGATTGCGCGTCTGAATCGCCTTGCTGAACCATGATTAACAACACAATGCAAATGGCCCCGATAATGGTTCCTACATACCACAGCGGCAGCAAAATGAAAGAGAATGCCCATTCACACACGCGATTACCTGTGAAGGCTGACCACAATCCTAAGATGGTCAAAGCAATGGTCGCAAACTGATAAAATGCCATTAATCCGGCTGTTCCAGCGCCGAAATAAGCGGAGAACATTCCACTAAAAACAAATCCGAGTGCGGCAAAGATGCCAAAAAAGACGCCCATTACCCCAAGCAAAATCCGTATGACTGTATTCATTGTGCTCTCCTTAAAAGGCCAGCCATCGCTGGTTGACCTTGGCGTGATGAAACAGTACTTAAGATTCCAGCGGTGCGCGCCAGTCATCTGAGCCTGATGTGCCTGCAATATCGTGTGACCAATCGATTTTGCGATACGACAGGGAGACTTCAATCAGCTGCGTGAAATCTGTTTTTGCAGGGTCCTGACAATGTGGCATCTGGGCATCGATATTGACGATGGTGGAGTCAGTCAGAGTGGTGGTGAAGAAATGTTCCTGTTTACCTTCCACAGATGTGCGATACCAGTTTAAGGTCACTGTGGTGAGCATTTCCCCAGACGCCAGGGCGTTGTACAGCAGTGGGACGGCTTTATTCAGAGCCACGGTAAATTTAAACGGTTTGTGCACCCGTTGGCCAGAAGGCTGACCGGATTGAGGGTCAGTTGGCACGGTGACAATGTGTTTAAATTCCTGGACCAGCATTTCATCTTCGTGGCCTTCCACATAGATGTTGCCGACAGAGTCAGCGGTAAATGCACCGGCAGTAATATTGCCTTGAGTTTTTCCTTCGATGGAAATATAACAAGGAGTTGGCATGGATGTATTCCTCTTATCTTTTTATTGATGAAAACATAAAAAGTAAGTCAACATCCATGCCAGCTTTTTCAAAAGTGTAACTAATTGTTTTAATTAAAAATTCAATTTTACAGAAAAATCTCATCGCAGATGCTGAGCAAGAAGTTGCCCAGATCGAGCAAGAAGTTGCCCAGCGAGCAAGAAATTGCTCGGTCGTTTTTTAAGCAAATTCTTTTAGTTATGACCAGAAAATAGCATCAAACAGTCCTTTGCTACTCGGTTTGATAACAAATTTTTATATAATGGGAACATGATAATGACGACTGGGCGAATTTTTGGGTGCAAGCAGGACAAGGAGTTTTACTTAATCGAGCCAGTTATGACAGCCGCGAACGTCCTGTCATCGACTTGTGGCTAGCCACAGCCACCGGGCCAGTGCGATTATGGATTGACGACCAGCAGCCGCTATTATTTATTGCCTCGGACCAGCTGGAAGCTGCTCAAAATGCCTTACACTCGCTTTCATGGCATGCTCAGAGCTTGTCCCATCAAACCTTTGACCACCAGCGTGTCACTGGTCTTTATTTTGCCTCATTAGAACATTTTTATCGCTCTCGCGAGCTGCTTGAGCACGCGGGGATCAGCCATTTTGAAGCGGATATTCGCCTGCACGAGCGTTATTTAATGGAGCGTTTTGCCTATGCAATGGTGGAATTTTATGGCATTGCCAGCGTCAAAGATGGCTATACGCAATATCATCAAGTCAAATTGCGCGGGATAGAAGCGCCGATTCCTGAACTTAAAACACTGTCCTTTGACCTTGAATGCTCACGCCATGGCGAACTTTATAGTATCGGCTTAAGCGGTTGTGGATGTGCCAAAGTGTTAATGATTGGTTCGCCAACGCCTGCAACAACTGATATTGAATGGCTCAGTGATGAAAAGGCTCTGATTAGCCGTTTTATCGATTGGGTGCAGCAGCTAGACCCCGACCTTTTAATCGGTTGGAATGTGGTGCAATTTGACTGCCAATTGCTTGCCAAACGCGCCCAAATAAATCGAGTGGAGTTGCGTTTAGGGCGCGCTAAAACATTAGCTCGCTTTAAAGAGGGGACGCAGTCGCGCCAAGGTGCGTTTATCATCCCAGGCAGAGTGGTTATTGATGGCATTGATGCACTTAAAACTGCAACTTATTCATTTGACAGCTTTAGCTTAGAATCAGTCTCTCAAGCGCTACTTGGGCGTGGGAAACTTACTGAAGATCCAGACCATCGCATGGCCGAAATTGAGCACAATTTTCACCATGACAAACCCACCCTCGCCGCTTATAACCTTGAAGATTGCCAACTAGTTGAAGAAATTTTTAGCCAAACTCATCTCATTGAATTTTTAGCCTTGCGCAGCCAACTTACCGGCCTTGAATTGGACCGCCAAGGGGGTAGTGTCGCGGCATTTAGCAATCTGTATATGCCCAAGTTGCACCGAGCAAACTACATCGCGCCTAATTTACCAGCCGATGGTGGTCTGGCAAGCCCGGGTGGTTATGTCATGGATTCCAAACCGGGCTTGTATCAGAATGTGTTGGTTCTCGATTTTAAGAGTCTGTACCCCTCGATTATTCGCACCTTTAAAATTGATCCAATGGGGCTTATTGAAGGACTTGCGCAACCAGATGATGCAATAGATGGTTTTCTTGGCGCTAAGTTTTCTCGTACTGAGCACTTTTTACCTGCGATTATTAGCGACCTCTGGCACCAGCGCGATATTGCCAAACAGCATCAAGATAAACCGCGCTCTCAGGCGATAAAAATTATCATGAATAGTTTCTATGGGGTGCTCGGCTCAGGTGGCTGTCGATTTTATGATCAACGCCTAGCAAGCTCCATCACTATGCGTGGCCACCAAATTATGCAGCAAACTGCTCAGTGGATCCGCGATGCGGGATTTGATGTGATTTATGGTGATACCGACTCAACTTTTGTCCTACTTGGCGAAGGCTTTAGCCCTGAGCAGGCACAGACAACCGGCCAGCAGTTACAAGATGATATTAACGCGCAATGGCGTGCACAAATCCAACAGCAATTTGCGCTTGAATGTGCACTAGAAATTGAATTTGAAACTCACTATCAGCGTTTTCATATGCCGACTATTCGCGGCTCTCAAGCGGGAAGTAAAAAGCGCTATGCAGGGATTACGCCGCAGGGACAAATTGTCTTTAAGGGGCTAGAAAATGTTCGCAGCGACTGGACCGAACTGGCCAAACAGTTTCAAAGCCAGCTCTATCAGCTGGTCTTTCATGACCAAAATCCCAGCGAGATGATTCGCTCATTAGTCGATGAAACGCGCCAAGGTATACGCGACAATCAACTTATCTATCGCAAACGGCTGCGCCGTGATCTAGATGAGTACAGCAAAAATATTCCACCGCAAGTGCGTGCTGCCCGCGATGCCGATGCCCGCAATCAAGCTAATGGGAAATCTCTGCGCTATCAAAACCGTGGCTGGATCCAGTACCTCATTACGGTCAATGGCCCGCAGGCGCTCGAGTATCATGATGCACCGATTGATTATCAGCACTACATCGACAAGCAGCTTAAACCCGTTGCCGATGCACTATTGCCATTGGTTGGACTCGATTTCGATGCCATTATTAGCGCGCAGCTTGGTCTTTTTTAGCTCTATTACGAGCGTTTTTGGCTTTGCTCGGAGTTTCAAGTGACTGGGAAGCAATGAGCACTAAAACTGAACGAGGGGCTAAATGCATCACATTAGACTCAACACATTTGGCGCTCTGATAGCTATAGATGTCATCCGGTGGTGCCAAGGCGGTATTAATCACCTGTCGCCAGTGCTTGCCAGTGCTAAGCTGTGGCAGTTCAAAATCTAGCGGTTCCCAATAGGCATTCACCGCTAAATAGAGATTTTCTTCGCGATACGGCAAGTTATAGCTCAGGGCAATGGTATGAGAGTCGTCTGACCAGTCAGGCTGGTTAGCTTTGACACCATGCCATTTGATCTGGCTATCGTTTAAAATTGAGCTTAACGGGTGATGAATATATTGATCGAGCGCGGGGGTCAGAAAACGAAACTCAATGAGCTGGCGAACAAATCGTAATAATCCGGCATTTTGTTTAACCAGCGACCAATCTAACCAATTATTAGGTGTGTCTTGGCAATATGCGTTGTTATTGCCCCACTGGGTACGACCTATCTCATCGCCCATATTGATCATCGGCGTACCTAGCGACATCAGCATGATGGTGAAAAAGTTTTTGATCTGCCGTTCACGAATCTGTCGAATCTGTCGATTGTTGGTTGGCCCTTCAACTCCGAAGTTAAAGCTTAAATTATGATTATCGCCATCACGGTTATCTTCGCCGTTAGCCGCGTTATGTTTATGGTTGTAACTGACTAAATCGCGCAGCGTAAAACCATCATGCGCGGTAACAAAATTAATAGAGCGATGAGGCGTGCGGTGATCGTCATAATAGAGATCTGGGCTGCCCATTAACCGGTTCGCAAACGCCCCAACCCGATGATTATCACCGCGCAAAAAAGCACGCACGTCATCACGAAACAATCCATTCCATTCGTTCCAGCGATCACCAACAAACTGTCCAACCTGATACAACCCTCCAGCATCCCAGGCTTCGGCAATGATCTTGGTTCCTGCGAGAATAGGATCCGAATCGATAGACCACAGTAGCGGTGGATCATTGAGGACCTGCCCTTGTGAGTCACGCATCAGAACTGAGGCCAAATCAAAGCGAAACCCATCAACATGCATCTGTGTAACCCAAAACGTCAACACATCACGGATCATGCGACGCATCACCGAATTATTGGTGTTGCAGGTATTACCGCAACCACTATAGTTGCTGTAATAACGCTGGTCGGACTGTTCTAAAATATAGTAGGTATCATTTTGCAAGCCACGCAGGCTTAGTGTTGGGCCATTTTCATTGCCTTCACTGGTGTGGTTAAACACCACGTCAACAATAACCTCAATGCCTGCGGCATGTAATTCACGCACCATCAACCGAAATTCATCAAACGGCCCACCTAAATTTTGATTGGCGCTGTATTGGGTATGGGGCGCAAAAAAGCCAACCGGACAATATCCCCAGTAGTTGGTTTTTCCTTGTGCGGCATCGGAGCTATCAAACTGAGCAACCGGCATTAGCTCGACCGCCGTGACCCCCAGCTGTTTTAGATAAGGGATTTTCTCGACAACACCTGCGTAAGTTCCACGTTTACTTTCAGTCACCCCTGAGCTGGGATGACGGGTAAAACCGCCGACATGCATCTCATAAATAATCGTATCGGCCAATGGTCGATGAATCGGCTTGGTACCTTTCCAATCAAAATTACGCCGCTCAAGCACCACGGACTTTAACGCACAATGCTCAGTAGATTGGCCATATTCACTATAGAGTTTACGTGAGTAATTATTGGGAAAGCGGATCTCTTTGGCATACGGGTCGCAAAGCACTTTAGATGCATCAAAACGCATCCCCTTGGCTAAATCAAATGGGCCTTCGACTTGAAAACCGTACAAGGTGCCAGCGGTGAGTCCTTCAACAAAGATGTGCCAGTAGTTATCGGTACGATTGGTTTGTCTATCCAGCACAATCCGCTCACAAGGCGAGCGACTATTAACCTCATCGAACAGCAGAAGTGTCACACTTTGAGCAGATTTGCTATACAGACTAAAATTGATACCGTGTCTTTCAAGACAAGCCCCCAATGGATAGCTGCGCCCTGCTCGCGTTTTTAACATCGTTCCCTGTCCCTAACGTTATTGTTATAAGCGGTTGTATGTTATCTACTTAAGCATGGTCCGAACCGGGTAAAAAGCAAGCTTGAGGGGTAAAAAGAGGGGGTTCACAGCCGCCGAAGAATACGGCGGCTGAGAGAAATTTAAATTTACGAGCGTGGTGCCATCGAATAGGTCATATCCTGTGAGCCACGACGACGCTTGGTGATTCGATTTGCACCATAACGGTTCATCTGCGGCAAATCATCAGGTAGCATGACTTCCAATAATCCTTGCTCGACTTCCACTTCCATCGCTTTAATCATTTGTAAATAGTTAAGTTTTTCCTGAGTCATTACATTATCCTCGATGGTGGTTCCATCGTAAGACAAGCAATAGACGTGCCAAAAAAATTTGGAAGAGATCAAGAGGTGGAAAAAAGGGGCCACTAATTGGGAGAAATAGTGGCCCTAAAAAAAGTAACTAAACATGTGTCCTGCTTAATGATAAAAATGTTATCATTAAACAATCTACATACTCTTAAGACGAGTCAAAAGAGCAGTACATAGCATACCGATAAAATGGACGTGATGCGACCATTAGATCGATATTAATCAAAAGATCATCTTTGATCCTACTGACATAACAGAGAGGGCAGCCACATGGGCTGCCCGAAAGTACTACAGGTACGTTCCCTAACCTAATCTAGCTCCCTGCACCATCCCTTTGCATCGCTATCCATTGCGTTCCTTTTCACCAGCAAAAGAACTATTCCTAATCCTTATCGCGGGCATGTCCCACCATCAATGGTTATGCATCGTCATCCTTTGATGCGCATCTCCTTCCCGGGAGGTGTCCAACAATTTCCCTAGCCTTCCTGGCGAGCGTGATTTCCTATCTGCTCTATTTGTCCCTACGCTTAGAAGTCTACTGTAATCGGATTTTTAATCACCGGGGAAAACGCAAAGAAAAAACAGGTAAAGATCCTTAATTTTATTTATCTAATTGATTTTACTGTTTTATTAAAATTTCGCGGGCAGTTTTTTTGCAAAAAAGATGGCACGTTTGAAAGATATCTCGCACACACAGTGCGGTTTTTTGTATCTTCAGGGCTGTTGAGCTTTGGTGACGAGATGTTATTTAGATTAAACGAATTTTGACCCACTGCAGTTTGCACCGTTAATGGGTTCACTAAATAGAAGGCAACAAAGTTCATGGGTAAAAAGTGAGATGAGCAAGGTAGGAAGATTTTACAAACGCACAAAAAGTTGAGGCGACACTAAAAGTGCCGCCTCGGTAGTCATATGGCTCGATATCCGTGAACCTGTGTTGCTCCCTGCAATCCCAATGACTTAAACAATAGTCCCTATTTATTTCCGCTTCACAATTCCGTTGCATGTCCCTTAGCCTTCATTGGCATAACAAGCTATCCGTACTTGCTGCTCTCTCCTTCCTGGAGGTGTCCCTTTTCTCATCCTAGAGAAGTTCCTGCCACTATCCTTAGTGCTTTTCCTTCTTGGAAAAGTTTGTCTCCCTACGCGATTAATAATAGCGAAAGAGGCTCTTTGGAGATCATCGAAGAGGAGATAAAAATAAGTTAAATATTTTGTTAAATCTAATAACTTATTGAAATAAATATATTTTTTAAATTTCGCTCACAAAAAACAGTTATTTTTCTGACATGTTTGTGAGATATTTCTTACAAGCAATAGGCACAAATAGCTATCTTTAAGAATGCGGATGATCGTCAGCCATTCCACCAGCAACTAATAGTGGCGCAGCATCAAGATGCTCGGCATTCATCATAGCTGAAATTCGCTGTACGCTAGAGAGCAGTAATAATTGCTCCCACTCTTCTAAACGCTGAAACCGCGAAACAAAGCTATCTTGTAGAGGCAGCGGCGCTTTACTGAGCACTTCTTTACCCGCTTCGGTCAAGTGGGCGTGAACTTTGCGCTTGTCGAGCTGACTACGAAGACGAACAACCAGTCCGCGTTTTTCGAGGCGATCAAGAATCGTCGTGGCAGTTGCCTGACTCATATTGGTATTTTTAGCCATCTGGCGAATCGTCTCTTCTGCAGAGTCTCTAATTTCTCGCATCAACACCAGCTGAGGCCCAGTTAGGCCGACCTCTTTGCTCAGACGACTCGAGTGCAAATCAATCGCTCGAATGATCTGCCGAATAGCCACTAAAACCTCTTCATGTCTTTCCATTATGAGCCCACCTAAATCTCAAAATCTAAAAAAAATAGTTCCAATTGAGGGCCTGTTTAACACCGACTGTTAGATTAGCCTACACTCAACGACTATAATTAGCCTTCTAATCCTTTTTTAAGAGGAAAAAGTGAAAGTCATTGTCAAAACAAGCAATAGGGAAGTGGTTGTTTCATCCCATATACTCTGTATATTAAGGGCTTTCACTAAAGACTATGATTTATTCTATCCTATTATTGTTTAGAGGACTATAATTAGAACCCTAATAATTAGATAATTTTATAATCAATGGTCAAATTTTCTCGCTAGAATTTTAACAGAATGCTCAGCATACCGTTGAATTCTTTGCTTGCAGGTTGGTCACATTTGCAAAAAATTCTCCTCAGCAAAAGCAACTTTGCCATTGCTATCACTGATAAAGATAAAAGTGCGAATGTCTTGCATCTTTCACAAAGATAATTATAAATTAGCAATCTGCTGGGATAATTCTGTAAAAAAGGAACAAACTCTTGCATGAAACGCACAAATAATTCCATTGGTTTGCTATATGAAATGGCTGTATTTGCAACGGTTGTTGAAGCAGACAGTTTCTCGGCGGCCGCCAAAATTCTAGGTGTTTCCCCCTCATCGGTTAGCCGCAGTATTAACCGTTTAGAAGAGCAATTGAACTGTCGACTATTAGAGCGAACCACTCGAAAATTGCGTTTAA
Source organism: Celerinatantimonas sediminis (assembly GCF_046054195.1). Classification (NCBI taxonomy): domain Bacteria; kingdom Pseudomonadati; phylum Pseudomonadota; class Gammaproteobacteria; family Celerinatantimonadaceae; genus Celerinatantimonas; species Celerinatantimonas sediminis. Next base: position 26,345 of record NZ_JBEQCS010000025.1, on the reverse strand, counting down.
ACGAACAGGGCCAAGCCGTCTACCAGCGCTGCAAAGATATGCGTAGCGCTGCAGATGCCGTGCTGGATGTTAGCGGGCAATCGAATCCCCTACCACAAGGGACGTTGCGTATTAGCATTCCTAAAGCAATCGGCCATCTATTGATCCATCCACTCATGCCGGAGTTTCTCAATCGTTATCCCAAAGTAAATGTACAGATGTTGCTCGAAGACCGTTATATTGACCTGATTGATGACAGAATGGATTTAGCGATTCGCATTACCGACGATCCACCGGTCGGCATGGTTGGCCGAAAACTACTCAATGTCGAACATATTATCTGTGCAAGTCCTGACTATTTAGCTCGTTTTGAAGAGATTGAACACCCACGGCAATTGCGTGAACACAGCTGTATCTATTTAAGTGAGCAGCCCAAAGACCGGCAATGGACCTTTCACAAGCAAACCCAAAAGATAACCATTGAGGTAACCGGCCGTTATGCCGTCAACCATACTCAGGTTCGCTTAGATGCTGCCAAACAAGGTTTAGGAATTACTAGCTTGCCATATTTTACCGCGCACGATGCATTGCAAAAAGGCGAGCTGGTTCAAGTACTACCTGACTGGCATTTTCTAACTGGCTATACTGGCGCCGCTTGGCTTATCTATCCACCGAACCGCTATCAGCCAACCAAGATAAAAGTATTCATTGATTATCTGGTCGAAAAATTATCCCGCTCCGGTATCTAAATAAAAAACCAGCCGATTGCTCGACTGGTTTTTAACTATTGCATCAATCAGGTAGATAGCCTGAACAACCGACTTATTTAGCGGCCGCTTTGGCTTCTTTAATCCACTGATTAAATTCTGTTTGGTGGGCCTGGATCCACGCGGTTGCATGGCCGCGAATATCATCTTCGCTCGCCTGGCCTTTACGCATCATTAAGTTTTCAGCACTGATATCGTTCACGCTCAGTTTCATAACAGAGAACAATTTTGCTGCTGCTGGGTTTTGTTTCGCCCATTTTTTATTCGCAACGATGTTCATACTATTCATACCAAAGCCGTAGTCTTTACCATTTGGTAATTTAGTGCTGGCATTTGGTTTATCTGGAACCGCAGAGAATGGAACCTGTAACCAAACCACATCTTTACCTGGGACCAATACACCACTCACCCAATATGGAACCCAAGTATAATAAAATACTGGTTTACCTTCTTTGTAACGGGTAATGGTATCTGCCATCAGGGCTGAGTAATTCCCTTCATCGATATCGACAGTATCAGATAGGCCATATTTTTTAACCTGATAGTTCGTTGCTGTTTCACAACCCCAACCTGGGTTACAACCTGTCATATTGGCTTTGCCATCGCCATTGCTATCAAACAGTTTGGCGATTTTAGGATCTTTTAACTGTTCAATATTGGTGATGTGATATTTATCGGCCGTTTTCTTATCAATCAGATAACCCTGAGCAGCGCCTGTCACATAATGACCTTTACGATAAAAGACTTTATCGCCACCAGCAGCTTTATATTTCTGATCATGCAGTGGTTGCCAGTTTACAGCCATGAAGGTTGCATCACCGTTTGCGATTGCAGTGTAAGCAACATTATAGTCAACTTGCTTAATTGGTTTGATATCGTAACCGAGTTTTTTCAGGGCTTGATCCACGATCACAGTCTGAAACATCTCTTCTTGAATGGTACTTTGAATAGGCTGTACCGTTTTACCCGCTCCCGGCAAGTCAGCGGCGTTAACGCTCAAAGAAGAGCCAGCGGCAACAACTGCCAGCGCAATAGCTGTCCAACGTAATTTCATATTTCCTCCATGCGCTTGATCTATGAACAAGCCACTATTAATTGAAACACCAGAGACACCCCTGGTCCTTTATATTTCATCACTTCAAAGCTGCTTGTTTAGCAACTGCAATCCAGTGATTAAATGTTTTTTGATGGGCTTTAATCCAACCATCGGCATGCGCCTGAATATCCGAGTCGCTGCTTTGTCCTTGGCGCATCATTAAGTTTTCAGCGCTCACATCATTAACGTTTAGCTTCATAATCGCGAATAATTTAGCCGCGGCAGGATTTGCTTTAGCCCACGCTTTATTTGCTAAAATCCGCTGATTATTCATCCTAAATCCGTAGTTTTTACCATTAGGTAAAGTTGTATCAGCATTAGGTTGTCCGGGAATTGCAGAAAATGGCACCTGCAACCAAACCACATCTTTACCATTAACCAATACCCCACTTACCCAATATGGCATCCACGTAAAATAGACAATGGGTTTACCCTCTTTATAACGGGCAATAGTATTGGCAATAATGGCGGCATAATTACCACTTTGTGTTTTAATCGTTTTGCTTAAACCAAATTTTTTCATCTGGTAGTTCACAATATCGTTACAACTCCAACCAGGATCACAGCTGGCTAAGTCCGCTTTACCATCGCCATCTTGATCAAACAGTTTGGCAATTTTGGGATCTTTTAGCTGCTTGATATTGTTGATGTGATATTTTTCTGCTGTTTTTTTATCGATCATGTAACCCTGAGCAGAATTGGCGATATACACACCTTTACGATAAAAAGCTTTGTCACCACCTGCAGCTGCATACTTGTCATTCTGCAGAGGTTGCCAACTGTCAGCCATAAAGGTGGCATCGCCATTGGCAACGGAGGTAAATGCAACGTTATAAGCCACCTGCTTAATAGGTTTTACGGTATAACCCAGCTTTTCAAGAGCGCGATCCACAATCACTGTCTGAAAGCTTTCTTCTTGAATGGTACTTTGAATCGGTTGTACCGTTTTTCCCTTACCAGGTAAATCCTGAGCATTCACCGTTAATGTTGCAGAAGCTACGGCTAGTGCAGCAACCGATTGACTGAGCAATTTTTTCATTTTCATTACTACATTACCTCCTTGAAAAAATTCGAAAAATAACTGACTAGTATCATTTATTGCGCAGCTTGTTTAGCAACAGCAATCCAGTGATTAAATGTTTTTTGATGGGCTTTAATCCAATTATCAGCATGATGCTGAATATCTTCTTCGCTGCTCTGACCATTACGCATCATCAAGTTCTCAGCGCTCACATCATTCACGCTCAATTTCATAATCGCGAATAACTTCGCAGCGGCTGGGTTTTCCTTCGCCCACTTTTTATTGGCTACAATACGCTGATTATTCATTGGGAAACCATAATTTTTACCGTTACCCACTGAGGTATCCGCTTTGGGATCATTAGGAATCGCAGAGAATGGCACCTGCAACCAAACGACATCTTTGCCTGGAACCAACACACCACTTACCCAGTAAGGCGTCCACGCATAATAAATAACGGGTTTGCCCTCTTTATAACGAGCAATGGTGTTGGCGATGATGGCCGCGTAGTTACCGCTTTGCGGTTTCACTGTCTGGCTAATACCAAACTTTTTCATCTGATACTTGATGATGTCGCTACATGCCCAACCGGGATCACAACTGGTTAAATCCGCTTTACCATCGCCATCTTGGTCAAATAGCTTGGCAATTTTTGGGTCTTTAAGCTGCTGGATATTGGTAATGTGATATTTATCGGCGGTTTTTTTATCGATCATGTAACCCTGAGCAGAGTTTGCGATATAAACGCCTTTGCGATAAAAGACTTTGTCACCACCTGCCGCTTTATATTTTGCGACCTGATTTGGCTCCCAGCTATCGGCCATAAAGGTCGCATCGCCATTGGCAACCGAGGTAAAAGCGACGTTATAAGAAACCTGTTTAACTGGTTTCACATCATAGCCAAGCTTTTCCAGCGCTCGGCTTACAATCAAAGTCTGAAACGTTTCTTCTTGAATGGAACTTTGAATGGGCTGAACTGTTTTCCCAGCACCAGGTAGCGATGCAGCATTCACTTGCATGCTAGCGACACACAAACCAAGTCCAAACCAAGTGAGGGGGGATGTCAATTTCATTTAAATCCTCTTAAATGTTGATTAATCCAATAAATAGCCTGTTGAGGCTTTGTAAGTGTTTGCGACAACGCTTATAAAACAAACGATTACACTTTAGAAACCCCCGACAAAATGCCGGGATGGTAATAAAAAAGCCACGTAAAACATGGCTTTTCAATCAGGCTAGTACTGATTATTTAGCAGCAGCTTTTGCCTGTTTAATCCAGCTATCAAACTGACTTTGATGCGCTTTAATCCAAGCTTTGGCATGGGCTGCAATATCTTCATCTGAATTTTCGCCTTTACGCATCATCAAGTTTTCGGCGCTCACATCATTAACGCTGAGTTTCATGATTGAGAATAGCTTGGCGGCAGCAGGGTTCTGTTGGGCCCATTTTTTATTGGCCACAATGCGTTCGCTATTCATGTTAAAGCCATAATTTTTACCATTGGACATGGTGGTATCAGCTTTAGGATCATCAGGAATTGCGGTAAATGGAACTTCCAGCCAAACCACATCTTTACCAGGGACTAACACACCACCCACCCAGTTTGGCGTCCAAGTGTAATAGATCACTGGTTTACCATTACGGTAACGAGCGATGGTGTCGGCAATAATTGCCGAATAGTTCCCCTCTTTAAGCTCAGCGGTTTTAGTGAGCCCGTATTTTTTAAGATGGTAGTTGGTCACGTTGTAACATCCCCAACCAGGATTACAGCCAGTAATATCGGCTTTACCATCACCATCTGAGTCAAATAACTTGGCAATTTTGGGGTCTTTAAGCTGAGAAATATTCGTGATGTGGTACTTATCAGCCGTTTTTTTATCAATTAAATAACCTTGGGCTGCACCAGTGATGTAATAGCCTTTGCGATAAAAAGCTTTATCACCACCGGCTTTTTCATATTTGCTGTTGTGCAGTGGATCCCAGTTGGTTGTCATAAACGTGGTATCGCCGTTCGCGATGGATGTATAGCCCACGTTATAGTCAACCATTTTCGGTTTTTTAACGGTGTACCCTAGCTGTTTTAGCGCTTGGTCTACAATCAGAGTTTGAAACATCTCTTCTTGGACGGTGTACACAGGTTGTGCACTCACACCTTTGCCAGGGAGAGGCGCCGCAGTGGCTTGAGCACTTAATGCCAAAGCAATTCCACAAGAGGTTGCAAGGCTTAGGTGTTTCAAAGTCATTTTCATGGTCGTGTCTCTCCTTTGATAGATTTTATCCGTTTAAGCGGATGATGAATCACTCAACCCAACTGCACGCGCTAGTCTTATTTTTTACTGACCAGCTTCATCACGGCTCCGACTGGTCCAGTTTGATACCAATGTCGTGCAGCTTTAGAACGAGCATCTCGTCCCATGGACTGAGTCAGACGGTCCAATACAATCGCCATCACGACGATGCCTAAACCACCTGTGGCAGCAAGTCCCATATCCAATCGGCCAATACCACGCAATACCATCTGACCTAAACCACCCACGGCGATCATCGAGGCGATAACAACCATCGACAATGACAGCATCAGAGTTTGGTTAACACCAGCCATAATGGTTGGCATCGCTAAAGGCAATTGCACTTTAAACAATAATTGACTTGGACTTGCACCAAATGAGTTGCCGGCTTCGATAAGTTCAGCTGGTACCTGGCGGATCCCCAGAATCGTCAAACGAATAATCGGCGGCAGAGCGAAAATAATGGTTACAACAACACCCGGGACATTACCAATCCCGAACAACATTACGATAGGAACCAAATAAACGAATGCGGGAGTCGTCTGCATTGCATCCAAAAATGGCCTAATAATTTTGGCAGCCCGTTCACTACGTGCCAGCCAGATCCCAATCGGCAAACCGATAACCATACAGAACAATACGGCGGTTAAAACCAGTGCCAGTGTCACCATCGCTTGGCTCCAAGCACCAATCGCACCGATAATAACGAGCGAAACAGCAGCAGCAATACCAAGACGAAGCCCTGCGACCTGCCAGGCAATTAAAAAAGCCAATACAATCATGACCGGAGCAGGAAGTGCCTGCAAAATGGTCTGGAATAAGGTTAAGATATAATCAATTGGTAAACTAATCGCCTTAAAAGCGGGTCGAAAGTTAGCAACTAACCAGTTCAGCGCCGTTTCTACCCAGTGGGCAAACGGAATTAATTTGTGCTGAAAAGGGTGCCACCAGTCGAAAGTCTGCGCGTGTTGAGCCGGAGCATGTAACCAACTGGCGTCAGTATTTGCTGGAGCTGCGCCCCATGGATCTTGTGATGCATTACTCATAATGGTTATTAAATCTCTCTATCTAAAGCTTTCAACAGACGGGCTTTGGTGATCACACCGTAATATTTGCCTTGCTCATCAACGACGGGAACTGCATTGGCTTCGCTAGCCACATCAGTGAGGATGTCACTGAGCAGAGTGTCAGGAGCAAGTGTCGTTGCTCGTGTATCAAGAGCGCTCATGAGCGTGGCACGTTCACGAGATGCTTTTTGCAGTGATGACAGTGTCACCATTCCGAGATATCGGTCGGCTCTATCAAGCACCACGCCATAATCCCAGTCACTGTCGTCAATAAGCTGCAACGCAGCGCTGGCACCGTCTTGTTCACTTTTGCGGATCACCGTGGGCACATTGCGCCGAGCAATATCTTTCGCGCCAAAGACGTTAGAAACATCCACCCCTTTGAAAAATGAAGAAACATAATCATTGGCTGGATTATGTAAAATGTCGTCTGGGGTACCGACTTGCACCACTTCACCACCTTGCATAATGGCAATACGATCCCCAATACGCATGGCTTCATCCAAGTCATGAGAAATAAACACGATGGTTCGTTGGTCATCATTTTGCAGACGCAGTAGCTCATCCTGCATTTCGGTACGAATCAATGGGTCAAGCGCTGAGAAAGCTTCATCCATCAACAAAATTTCAGGGTCATTGGTCAGTGCGCGAGCCAGACCGACACGTTGCTGCATCCCACCAGAGAGTTCATCTGGGTATGATTCGGTATATGGTCCTAGGCCCACTCGCTCCAGTGCTTTACGAGCAACGGCGTAACGCTCTTCTCGCTCAACCCCGGCTAACTCCAAACCAAATGAAGTGTTATCGATAATGTTCAGATGCGGCATCAGTGCAAATGACTGAAAGACCATTGAGATGGAATGACGGCGAACTTTACGCAGTTCCGCATCGCTAATCGCAGAAATATCACGACCGTTTAATAAGACATGCCCACTGGTTGGTGTAATCAATCGGTTTAGCAAACGAACCAACGTTGATTTACCAGAACCAGAGAGGCCCATGATTACGAAGATTTCCCCTTCATTGATTGACAAAGACGCATCGTTCACCCCGACAGTTAAGCCAGTTTTTTGAAAAATTTCGTCTTTATTTTTTCCCTGCTCAATGAGCGGAAAGGCGCGTTTGGGGTCATCGCCAAAAACCTTAAATAGGTTCTTTACTTCTAGTTTTACTGTCATAAATCCTACTGAACTCGACAAGTTAATACGGGATAAGGGCCGTCATGAACACCTTTATGATTAGTACTCTAATTATTTTTTAGTTTAATTGCAAGTTTTCAAAAAATAAGCACCTTTTTCAAAATGCCGATAATTCAATATATTTCACATTTAAACTTGCAAAAATCAGCCAAAAAATACAAAAACAAACAATCAAATCACAGTTATTTAACGGCTTAAATATTTACAGCTCAATTAATTAAAACAAAAAGTATTATATAAATTTCAGGTTGGATAATTGACTAAAAAATAAGCATTAAAAACACATTGGACGGGTACAGATAGGATCCCTTCGTTTGCGTTGGGCTAAGCATTTATCCAGATCAACAGACAAACAACAGATATTAGTAACAGTTTAGTTAATATTTTCAGAACGAGCCGACTTACCAGGACTTTTTTAAGCTCTAACGATTTTTTAGGTCATTAATGGCAAGCAGAAGTTAGAAGGGGAATTTATTAACTTTACATAAAATTAACATTTTAATGTAAATGAAGGATTCGGCCCATCCACAAGCCGAGCATGCAACTTAATGTGGATGGTTTTAAAAGAATTGGTGGAGCAGTTCGGCTAATTCTTGGCGACGAACAGGTTTACTTAACAACTCATTCATCCCACAGGCCAAACAACGTTCACGCTCTTGAACATTAGCGGTCAAAGCAATAATAGGACAGTCAATATGACGCTGGCGCAGCAACTGTGTGGTCTGATAGCCATCAATACCAGGCATTTGCAAGTCCATGAAAATCAGGTTTATATTTTCAATATCCGGCACATTTAAAGCCTGATGGCCGTCATCGGCTATCCACACTTGATGACCAAGTTTCTCCAGCATCAGCCGAATAACCAATTGATTAGAAGGGCTATCTTCAATTACCAGAATATTCAGTTTACGGACTTGTGATAATGCCGGGTTTTGCTCATCAAAATAGCTCTTTGCTGGTGCTTTGGGTAGCGCTAAGCGGATCCGAAATGAAGTTCCCTCACCGAGACGGCTATCGACCTCAATTTGCCCTTGCATCGCATCCACCAGCCGCTTAACAATTGATAGTCCTAAGCCAGTGCCACCGAATTGGCGAGCGTGGCTCTGACTCAACTGGCGAAACGGTTCAAATAACACCGAAAAATCAGTTTCATCAATGCCAATCCCAGTATCATTCACCTCAAGTTGTAATTGGCACGTTTGCTCATCACAACCAACATCATGTAGGCGAATTAAAACATAACCTTTTTCGGTAAATTTAATACCATTGGCGACAAGATTCATCAATATCTGCGCCAATCGATGCGGATCGCCAACTAGATAGTGGTCGACACATTCATCGGTCTCATAGCGAAGACTAATCTGTTTAGCGTCGGCACTGGGCAACAATTGGCCATAAACCTGTTCAATCACCTGGCGAAACAAAAAGCTCTGTTGCTCAAGCTCCAAGCGCCCTGCTTCAAGTTTAGAGATATCCAACACATCGCTAATCACATTTAATAACAGGCGTGACGCATTGTGCGCATTGTTAAGTAGCGTTTGCGATTGCTCTGAAATGTGTTCTTCACGCAATAACTCAACCATCCCCACAATAGCATTCATGGGAGTGCGAATCTCATGGCTCATCATCGCTAGAAAGTCAGATTTTGCATGGTTGGCTTTTTCCGCATCTTCTTTGGCTGTACGCAGCGCAATGCGGTCGGCTCGCTCTTGGGTAATATCGCGAACGCTTCCTCGATATCCCATAAAAACACCCTGCGCATCATAATAGGGTTCACCACTTAGCGCCCCCCAGAACGGTTCTTTCGCATCATCAGTAATCGCAAAATCGACATTGTGAATAGGTTCTCGTCGATTGAGTTGCTGATTGAGCCGCACAGGGCAAGTCTTCGATGCGGCAGCAATATTTAGGGATAACAACGATTGGCCAAGCAAGTAACTATAAATTGGCTGACTTTCAGCGCCTAACCCTGAAGAAATATAGATAAAACGCAGCTGTTCATCAGTTTCCCAAAACCAGTCAGATGCGGTTTGAGCGAAACTTTTAAACCGCTGCTCGGAGCGCAGCAATGCTTCCGTTCGCTGGGCGACCATTGCCTTTAAATGTGCTTGATACTCAAGATTAACAAGCTGTTGGCGCAGCAGTGGGCGCAACCTTTTGAGAAGTTGACGGTGATAAGGCCCGAACTGGCCATGATGCGAGTCCCCCAGCACTAATAACCAATGATTGACTTCCCCTTGCAGGGCGCAGCCTAATGCTGAAGTAAAATGCACATGAAGTGACTCAGGAAGTTCACGAAATTCACAGACTTGGCCTGGTGCAAACATCACACTCACTTCACCATCAAGCAGCCGCTGCGTCCACTTATGCGGTTGCCAACTCAGTGTTTGAGCAAGATGCGGCTCAGGAAGATCATGCCAAAATAACTGCCATGAACCTTCTTTTGAACAGCGCCAGATAAAAGCATGCTGATAATCAAAGAATTGGCGTAATAATTTAAGAAAGATTTGCCAGGCTTGAGCAGGCTCTTTAGCCAAAGAAAGGCGATGATTTCCCTGTAAAATCAGCTCAGTATCGATACGTCTTTGTCGTTCTTGCTGCGTCTTTTGGGTTAACGTCTCAAGCGACTCTCGCATATTTTCTTCTAAGAAAGGATGCTCATTCATGTGCGCTCTCGCTGATAAAAAACCACCGCTGAACTCATTAGATTACCATGACCATTTTTACCGGTAATAAAATGTCCCTGTTCACCATATGTAAACGCACCGATAAACGGTAATTGCTCACCTAGTGAGCTGCGAACACTGGCCACCACTTCCTCAATATCGTGCTCAATAGCGAGCATGCACCCAGCACAATAAATAATTAACGCACCAATCGGCTTCTGACGCGAAAAAGGTTCCGTTAGACTCATTTGAGTGACTCGCCCACCACGGCGAATTAAACTTTCTTTCGAGCCTTGCATCAGGAAAAGCTGATCGCCGCAATGAACGTCTGCGAATAACTTAAGGCCACCATCATCCGTGACTGCGCTTGGGTGAGCAAGTTGATAAAATGGCAAATTGTCCAAATGTCCGGCTAAACGGCCAATCGGATAAAAAGCACTTAATTGAAGTATTGAGCTTGAATCTACCTGGTGAGGGTCAGCCCCAATTGCTTCAAAATAAACATCAGCTGCTGGCCGAGAATCGATAGACTGGATCGTGCGACGATGGCTGGCGGTCACTATTCCCAGGGCTCGACTCGTTACATACCCACTATGAAACGAATAGCCGATCTCCCCCCCTGGAAACAGTGCCGCCACTGCTACACCCTGTGTGGCCATTGCAGTTTGAGTAAACAAACTCCAATGTCCCGAATTAGACTGATCCGCTGCGCTTCCTCCAACGATTGGCACTTGTCCACCGACAAGCTCTTCTAGCGCAGCAATCGTTTGTTCTTCATATCCTGGAGATGAATGCAGCCAAATTAGCTCAGGTAACTCCCCAGGACGATTTGCGTCATCGAGTGCTTGTAATAATGCTTTTTGACTCGCTTGGCGAATCGACGCTGTATCACTGTCTTTTTCTATATATTCAAGACCCGTGCCATAACTGCCAGATTTATCGTTAATTGCCCATAAAGCCAGACCAGCCCCGTCATTACTATGAAATCCGGCTTGCGTAAAAACACCACGGCAACTACTACAAGCAATAATCGGTATTGATAAAAATGCAAATTGCAAATTTTTCGCAATTTGCGAATATTGATAACTTGCAGAATAGTAACAGACAATAAAGTCAGCAGGGCCACAAAGCTGTTGTTTCAGGGAGGTAATAACTTCACAACAGGCCTTTTGAGTCTGATTGGCAACCGAAAAGGCCGTTGCTATTTTCATTTCTGGCATACTCAGTAACGCTGTTTAATGACTTCCAAAGTCTGAGTATAGACGTCGATAAACTCGGGTAATAGAGATTGTGCAGCTGCTTTATCAGATAATTTACAGGCCAGATCAAGCTGCGTGGCAAGCTCGGCTAGGCGCAATCCGCCATAACTGGCGGCACTGCTTTTAAGGGTATGGGAGAGCGATTGCAGTTGTGATAAATCCCAGCTGTTACTATCACTTTTAAGCGATGCCAGTTGCGGTGAATTTTCTTCAATAAAGACATTAAATAGTTCGGGCAACAATTCAGAGCCAATATCATCAGCTAACTGTTGCAGAGTTTTTTCACAAAGTAATGGCTGCATAAAAAATCCATTTGAAGCCTAAAGAGGCAATCTAAGCAATATTCACACCTGATTTTCCCAACTTTGTAATTTACGGTACAAAGTTGATGGGCTAACTTCCAGTAACGAAGCAGCTTTGGGTATATTACCATTACAAAATTCGATAGCCTGTTCGATGGCATGCCGCTCCTGCTTCCACAGAGGCTCGATAGCAGTGATTGGTTCGGCCGGTTGCTCTGAGTGTTTAAAGGTATTGAGCATCGGCTGCAAATCATTCAACGGCGGGGGCAACATGGCTCGGCTGACCCATTCGCCTTCATTTAACACCACCGTGTTGCGAATAACGTTTTCAAGCTGGCGAACATTACCGGGCCATTCATAATTGCGCAGCGTTTGTTGGGCTTTTTTATCAAATCCGCGAAAATGCCGCCCTTCTTCCTTGCTAACCCGAGAGAGCAAGTATTCAGCGATCAGCAATACATCATCATCACGTTCGCGAAGCGGTGGCAAAGAGATGGGAATAACATGCAGTCGATAGTAGAGATCTTCACGAAAACGCCCTTGGCGAACCTCTTCTAGTGGGTCACGATTGGTCGCGCAGATAAATCGCACATCGACTTTTTCTGTCTGGCTGCTGCCGACTGGCTGAAATGACCCGGTTTGGATAAAACGCAGCAATTTACTTTGCAGCTCTAAATCCATTTCGCAGACTTCATCTAAAAATAGCGTACCGGAATCTGCTAAACGCGCCGCACCTTTGCGATCGCTTACCGCACCCGTAAAAGCGCCTTTAAGATGACCGAAAATCTCGCTTTCCATCAGCTCTTTTGGAATTGCCGCACAGTTTAGCGCGATAAATGGAGCATCTTTGCGGCCACTCGCTTGATGCACGGCGCTCGCACAAAGCTCTTTACCGGTGCCACTTTCGCCGGTTATAAAAATAGTCGCCTTACTATTAGCAGCACTTTCAATAACGCGATAAACACGCTGCATGGCTAAACTGTTGCCAACAAAATCAAAGTAATTTTCCCTGTCATTTTCGTGCGCGCCATGCACCAGTTGATTCAAACGGCGCATTTTTAAGGTATTGGCTAGAGTCACCTTCAGGCGTTTGGCATCAAATGGTTTGGAGAGAAAATCGCTCGCGCCAAAGCGCATTGCATCCACGGCTTTATCAACCGAGCCATGGGCGGTAATGATCACCACCGAGCAGTTGAGCCCTTGCTCATAAATCTGCTGGAGAATGTCCATGCCATCCATATCAGGCAGCATCAGATCCAGCAACAATACATCCGGCCATTGACGCCCCAAGTAGTCGAGCGTTTTAGCACCAGAATCAACATGCTCCAGCTCAATGAGCTCATCACGCAGATAGGCCTGATACATTGCCGCCAGTGATGCAGAGTCTTCAGTCAACAACACTCGCGGTTTATTCATCACCCCATCCTTTTCTAGACATCAACATAACCTGATATAGCGCTCTTACGCAGATGGTTTTGATAATAACAGATTGCACAGTAATTAACCTATGATAAATAGCCAGATCTGGTATTCATCTTATGAATCATTCGAAGTTAGTCAGGCTCGCCCTGAACCGTGGCCATAATACGTCGGGCGCCACCATAATTGCGAAACTCGCCTAAATAAATACCCTGCCAAGTGCCAAGCAGCAGACGGCCATTACCGATAGGAAGCGTCAAACTCACACCAAATAAGCTGCTTTTAATATGTGCGGGCATATCATCATCCCCTTCCAGAGTGTGCTGATAATAAGCCTCACCTTCCGGTACCAGATGATTCATGACTGTCTCAAAGTCTGAGCGCACCGTTGGGTCAGCATTTTCATTTAACGTTAATCCAGCGGATGTGTGTTGCAGCAATAAATGAACTAAACCAACCTTAATGTTATGAAGTGGCAATTGCTCTATCACTTCACTGGTAATTAAATGGCATCCCCGATGACGGGGTTTAAGCTGAATTTCTGTTTGAAACCACATAAATCCTCGTAACTGGTTACTATTGATGACCGCTGAACTGATTCGATGTTGCTGCTACCTGCTCATTGGCAAGCTCCGCGCGCAGTTGTTCTAAAAAGACGCGCATAAATTTAACTCGTCTCAGACCTTCCTGACGCCCAACTTCACTGGATAAAGTTTGCGGTAAATTCAGTAATTTTTGGTAAAAATGGTCGAGGCTAGCTTGCTGATCATTGGCTTTACGGTTTTCACAAAAAGGGTCTGACTCAATATAAATAGGCCGCTGCAAGCTACCACCGACGGCAAAACAACGTGCAATACCAATAGCGCCTAGGGCATCGAGTCGGTCGGCGTCTTGAACTATTTTCGCCTCAAGCGTCACAGGCTCGATATTGGCACTAAAGCTATGCGCTTCAATTGCATGGCAAATCGGCTCAATGTATTGGCTTGGATAATACCAGCTGATGAGCTGGGCTCGCGCACGCTGCGCAGATAATCGAGATGCTTGCGCTCGCAATGGGTCAGATTTACCCACCACCACACAATCATGTAGCCAAGCTGCTGGCAGAGCAATATTCATATCCGCATCAGCACGTTCAGATAACTGTTTTGTGGTCGCGACAACTCGCCGGATATGCGATAGATCATGGCCAGGATCAGCTTTGACTTGGGCTGCAACAAATGCCTCAAACTGAGATTCCCACTGCGCTAGTTCTAACATGACAAACACCTAATAATTAAGCCTGTCTATCAGTTTATAACAAAGCGCTCATGAAAACTTCATTGACAGGCCAAATTGACTTGCAAAAACGGCTAAAGGGAGCTGACTGCTCACCAGAGCCTCTTTGGTTGATTTCGGCCAGCGCTTAATGAAAAATTCCCATTGAAAAGCGCGCCGCTTGCTTTGACAAGGGGCATGATAAACCAGAGTGAGAGGGCCTTTACCGCGCAAATATTTAGCGCCACTGCGGCCATTTTGATGCTCAACAAACCGGCGAGCCACATCGGTGGTCACGCCGGTATAAAGTGAATTGCTTACCGTCCGAATCAGATACACTGACCAAGTTGGTGATAACGTATCAGTCACCGCGCTCTTCAATACCTTCAATCAACCAGTCTGCATTGACTGTATCGAGATCCCGGCGCAAATGCCAGATCTCATCAATCAAATGCTCATGATTTTGGGTATCGCTGTATTTTCCTCTGAAATGGACACTCACCTGAGTAACATTGGCATTGTGCTGAGCACGAACCAAGCTCGCATCGACATACAAGACCTGATTATTAAGCACCTCTGAGCCTAATTTGGCGCGCTCATCCACCAGCTCCCGATACAATTCAGGGGCCATGTATTCGCGAATTTTAGCCAGATCGTTCTGGTTCCAAGCGGTTTGCAAAATGTTGTAATGCCCGCGCGCACCTTCTAAAAATTCACTAACATCAAACCCTTGGGGAAGATCAAAAGGAACAAAATCAGCATCATTCTCAGCCTGATTGGAACTCTTTTGACTATGCCCTGTGCTTGTTGCATTTTCAAACGGCTGTGAATTTTGTCGATATTGAGCATTCGCAGGGCTTTGTGCGGTATTCATCGCTTTAGCTTGCATGATGCCACGCAAAATTCGAAACCCGATGAACGCTATCACCGCTAGGATCAACACATCCATCATCTGCAGCCCTTGAAAAGCACCGCTGCCGAGCAACCACGCAAATAAACCACCTGCGAGCAAACCGCCCAATAAGCCGCCCATCATGCCCGTACGGCGAGGGCTATTGGCTGCCGTTTGGCCAGGTTGCTGCGTACTCTGACGTTGAGAGAGAGTTTGCTGAGGGGCCGTGCGATAGCTTTTACCAAACGACTTTCCGCCGCCAAATTTACGAGCGCTCGCATCCAAAGATAACGTCAGCACTGCCAATGCAATGATAAACAGGCTTGAAATACGTTTGAGGGTCATCAAGTTTTCCACCTAAAAGAGATAGTCACACTAAGTTTAGGAGGATCCAGCAAAAGCTCAATTCGGCACTTTCTTCAATGATCATCGGGAAAACCGAAAATACAACTTTTAATATTCGAAATTTGTGAGGTTAATCGCCATTCCAGCGATAGTCTTTAAGGGAAATTTTATGGCCAATGAACACCACGCCTTCGGCTTCAAGCGCTTGACGCTGGCGCTGATAAGAAGCGCTTTGCAACGCAAAAGAGAGCTCCCCTTTGGCATTAATGACCCGAAACCAAGGCAATTGGCTGCCCTTAGGCAGCTCTTTTAAAGCGCGTCCGACCGCGCGCGCCATCCGCGGGTAACCAGCCATTTGCGCAACCTGCCCATAGGTGAGCACTTTGCCTTGTGGAATACTATTGATGACCAGATAAAACTTCTGGCGGTAATGTTCACTCTTTGATTGCGCTTGGCTATTGCTCGCTTCGCTCATCAATCCCTTCAATCAACCAATTGTTGTTAGGTCGAGACGTGTCAAGACACAGGTGCCAGATTTCATCAATCTTAGCTTGGCGACCATCATCAGTTACATATTGGCCAGCAAAATGAACACTTAACTGCTGCATGTTCGCAGGCTGCTCAGCTCTGACCAGTGTTGCATCAACGTACAAAATCCGATCATTCATTGGCGCAGTGCCAAATTTGGCTCGCTCGTTAGCCATCTGCTGATACAGCTCAGGAATTAAATATTGGCGCAATGTGGCCAAGTCATTATGGTTCCACGCCGTCTGAATCACATGATAGTGGTGTTTCGCCCCTTCTAAAAAGTTATTTACATCAAACCCTGGCGGCAGATCAAAGCTAGCTGATGACTGAGAGCGAGAATTAAACATCGACCCCACAGAGCCAGATTGCCCACTTCGCTTGCGGAAAAATCGCCAAGCAAGCCAAATAATTAGCGCCCACAGAATTAAGCTGCCAAAGCCGAATCCGCCACCACCATAGCCATAACCGTGATGACCAAAGAGTGACCCTAAAATTCCACCCGTGACCATCCCACCTAAGAAACCATGGCCAAATCCCAGTCGGCTACGAGAGCCATAACTGGAAGAAGAGCCAGAATAAGAATGCCCATAAGAACGGCTGGTATGATAACTGTGTCCCCAAGAGTGGCCGCCGCCAAATTTGCGAGCACTTGCGCTCGTTGAGACACACAACAACGTCATTGTGACTAACAGCAACGCTAAAATGCGTTTAGTCATAGAAAACCCCAGAATGATTTATTTTGAAGCCGCGGCTTGTTACCAGGGGCTGTTAACCTTTTGTGATTAGTTTTGCAGCAATCTGAGAGGAATTTAGGCAGATAAACGTTGTGCCGTGTAGGTCTGCACAAAAAACGTTTAACGCTGGATAAATTCCTCTCAGATACTGCCCTTCGGGTTCATTTAAACGCATCCTGAACTTTGTTGCACCCTGCTTGCTTAACTCATTAAGCGACACAAAATGCGCCGCGTTCAAAATGCATTTAATTTGAACAAAATTCAACCACCAAAGATCAACACCCCCTAGATTGCGGCATTTTAATTAGTGTTGTGAAGAAGCTAAGTTTAACTGTTCACCCAGATTTCAGTGGCCCATTCCCAGATATTTGGCCACTGCACTTCACCTTCTTCAGGCTCTCCCTCACTCCAACATCCTACACCACCATCAGGGTCGATGTAATAATAGCCACCCGCATAAGCGCAAATTGGCAGCAAGAAACGAGGCAATCCTTGATCCCAAGCAATTGCCGCGACCTCTGGCAGATAGGTATTTTCATTCGGATCGGCCGCGGTTACAGGCTCTAATGCCCCACAAATCACATCACTCACAGTCAATAAAAAAGCGCGCAAGTCGTCCGGAAGTGGCATTAAAACCTGCTCTTCGACTTCAACGATTTGATCGTCGCTAGGCAGCTCTCGAGGATAAGCGCTAGCCAAATGAGCGGCTCGAATCAAGTCAATATAATCGTCCATTGTCACCTCAAAATAATTTCTCTAATGCCAGTATAAAGAAGACATCAGCACGCTAAAAGGATAACTGTACAGATCAGCTCCTTAGCAATCGCAGCATATGCCACAAATTCGGCAAAATTATAGTTATCAGAATAAGTTAACTCTGACTATGCTTATAGATATCGGTCGTTAATAGCCCTTTTCCAATATCAAGCGAAATCTATGAATAAACCACGTACCATTCGGCTACAAACATTGGTTAGCCTGGTTATCTCATTATCGATGGTGTTGCTCTCAGCCATTTTGATTAGCCAAAGCTATTTTTCGCAAAGCTCCCGCGCTTTAATAACCGCGCAGCAACGAGCTCAGCTCATTGCGCAAACCATCACCGGAACATTTGAACAACACAATCAGATGTTGATGAATACATTGCGTCTGCTCAGCCTTGATCCGATTCAATCAGATTTACCCATGGATAAACGCTTAGAACGTGTCAAAAGCTTAGTGCAGGCACTTGATAATAACCCACTGGCCAGCTCATTTTATATCGGCTACCCCAATGGCGATTTTATTATGCTGCGCCGTTTATGCGCTGAGCATAAAGTCGGTTGTCTACGCCTGCAGGTCATTGAGCGCAAAGATAACGCGATTGAACAAAGTTATTGGCAAGATTACGACCCACAAACGCTCTGGCAAGCCAAACGACCGATGCCTGATTATCGCTTTGATCCGCGCACTCGTAATTGGTTTACTCAAGCGCAAAAAAGCCAGCAGTTTGTTATTACTGAGCCTTATACATTTTATACGACCAAAGAGCTCGGAGTGACCTTCGCACTCAAAACTCCAAGTGGCGCCATCATTGCCGCCGACGAGTCTCTATCGCTACTCTCACAATCGCTGCGCGAACTGCGGCCTAATGACCAAACGCAGCTGGCATTGATTGACCAGCATCATCGATTTTTAGGGCTCTCCAATCAAAGCAATCGCTATAAAATAGTGAATCAGTCACCACAGGATAAGTTCTTAACCCAATTAGCCGCTGCCACTACGCCAGAGAATCAGTTCGTTACCCAAAAAATTGCCAATCAGAGCTGGTATGGTTTGAAACTTAAGATGACTCCCCACCTATTTAGCCACTGGTCACTGCTATTTATTCAGCCTAAACAGGTCATTTTGGCGGGCACGATGGAGCAGATGCAAGTTCAGTTGTGGATCTCTATTGCGTTAGCTTTGCTATTAATCTGGCTGGGATGGCTTTTGGGGCAATGGGTTGTAAAACCGTTGCAACAGTTAGCACTGAGAATCGATGCTTTGCGAACGTTTGATTTTAGCACTCCGTTGCCCACTCATTCGCCAATTGCCGAATTTTCCGAACTTGCCACTTTGATTAATAAAATGACCAATGCGATTCGTCATTTTCAGCTGATTGCCCAAACCTTGGCGACCGAGAAAAACTATCAGAATTTGCTTCATCACGTCACCCAAGATCTGAGCCAGATGCTCAACACTCAAGCCACCATTGTCTATCGCTATAACAAAGCTCAAAGTGCCTTGGAACTTGCTGAACAAACCACGTCATCTGCTCCAGAAAAAATTGTTCTAAATAGCCAACAAACTGAACAGATCACTGAGCAGTTAACGGCTTTGTTTGCAAAGCAAGACTCGCAACTTATCACCACCGCTTTGATGGGACGACAAGGACAACTGCTAGGGTACTTTATTCTGCAATTTCCACCCCTAAAAGCGCAGCATTATCAGGCCTTAAAACACTTTATTGAGCAGACTTCTGCCGCTGCGGCACTGGCTATTGAAACCCAAATGCACGTTGAAAGTCAGAGCAAATTAATCGATGCCATTATTCAGCTGCTAGCACAAGCCATTGATACCAAATCGCCTTATACCGGCGGCCATTGTCGCCGGGTGCCAATGCTCTCGCAGATGATTTTAACCAAACTAGAACAAAGCGATCAGGGCGTATTTGCCCCATTTAAACTAACTGAAACCCAGCAACGTGAGTTTCAGATTGCAGCATGGTTGCATGACTGCGGCAAAATCACCATTCCCGAACATGTCGTTGATAAAGCGACTAAATTGGAGACAATTTATAACCGAATTCATGAAGTCCGCACCCGCTTTGAGGTGCTTTATCAAGATGCGCAGCTTCGCTATTGGCAACAGCTTTATTATCAAACGGAGTCACAAGCAACACTGACACAGCAGCTCATTACCCGCCAAAAAGAGCTACAAGAGCAATTTGCCCTCATTGCCACACTCAATTTAGGCCAAGAGCAGTTAGACCCCCACAAACTTTCTAAACTTGACGCTATCGCCCAACAAACTTGGCTGCGTCATTTTGATAATCAGTTGGGATTATCCGAAATTGAACGCGCACGAATGGATGAGCAACCACAATCACTGCCAGCGGTGGAGCAGTTACTGATGGACCGTCCACAAGATTTAATTGAATGGGGAACTCAAATTCCACCAGTAGAAAAAGATAATCCAGAAAATCACTGGGGATTCGATATGCAACTGCCCCGTTATCGCTACAACTTAGGAGAGCTGCATAACCTTGCTATTCAAAGGGGAACACTCAGTGAAGAAGAGCGCTTTTTGATTAATAACCACATTGTCCAAACCATTGTGATGCTCAGCTCGCTGCCATTGCCACAGGAGCTGGAAAGAGTTCCTGATTTAGCAGGAAATCATCATGAAAAAGTAAATGGACAAGGATATCCACGCAAATTATCCGCTGAACGACTCACCATTTCTGACCGAGTGATTGCCATCGCCGATGTATTTGAAGCGCTGACCGCTCAAGACCGGCCTTATCACGCCATGAAATACTTAAGCGAATCGCTCAATATTATGGCGCAGATGGTCTCAGATGAGCATTTAGATAGCGATATCTTTGAGCAATTCGTACGAGAGCAAATCTATCTAGATTATGCACGGGAGTTTTTATCTCCCGAGCAAATTGACACTATCGATGAAATCGCCATTTTACAAAAAGCGGGCTGTATTTAAGCGCTATAATTGGGCAACAGCCGGGCGAACTTGGTGGTAAGGATGAACGTCTTGATACTCGCCAATCCAAGCTAATAGCTCAAATTCGCTGTGATCAGTGCCCATCAATTGCATTCCAATCGGGAGCCCTTCACTATCACAACCCACCGGGAAACTCGCGCCCGGCATGGCGCTCATGCTCGGCAAGCTAGTAAAGCGCATATTGCCGCTCAGTACACTCAGTTGAGAATTTCCTACATCAATACTGGTGGCGCCTTTAACGGGTGCAGTAAATGGGATCATCGGCATTAAAATAGCATCAACCTTGGCAAAGGCTGCCAAAAATTGCTCACGCAGATAACTTCTATAGCGCTGCGCCTGCAGATATTCCACGGCGCTAATGCCGCCGCCCGCAAGCAACAATGCTCGAACATCATCCCCATAAAGCTCGCCTTTTTCTTTAACCCATTGCCAATGGATAGCAGAAGGTTCAGCAGCATCAATGGTAATGGCGGCGTCCACAGCATAATCAAGCCCGTCAAGATCAAGCTCAACCATCTGCGCACCAAGCGCTTGCCATTGGCGAATGGTCAGCTGATAGGCATCGCGAACATCTGGCTGTAAAACTTCAGTTGCATAGCCAGACAATAATCCAACTTTGAGTTGGTTTAACGGCTTAACCTGTTTCGGTGGCTGTTTGGCACTTAAGACTGAATAAACAAGCGCACACTCTTGTGCAGAAGGAGCCAATGGGCCGACTGTGTCCATTGTCCAAGCCAGCGGGAATACACCATCGGTGGGAATTTGACCAATGCCAGGACGAAGTCCCGTGACCCCATTCATAGATGCTGGTAAACGAACCGATCCTCCCGTGTCCGTTCCTAGTGTCGCAAGGGCACTGCGAACAGCACTGGCAACGCCAGAGCCACCACTGGAACCTGCGGGAATATGAGCATCATTCCAAGGGTTACTCGTTGCGCCATAATGCGGATTATCAGTCGTTCCACCCCAAGCAAATTCATGCATATTGGTCGTGCCTAAAATAATGGCTCCAGCGCGTTGCAAACGTGTGGTAACAGATGCGTTGGCAGAGGCAATATTGTCACTAAGCAACTGACTGCCCGCATGCATTGTGTGACCTGCAACATCAATATTTGCTTTGAGTCCGATAGGTATTCCCTGCAGCGGCCCCAAATCAATGCCACTATCTAACAGGCTTTGCCATGCACTGGCTTGAGAGAGAGCTTGCTCGCTATACAAGCTATTCCAAGCATTAAGATGAGTTGTTTTTTCAGCCTGCGCAAGACACGCTTTGACCACATCGACTGAGCTTAACTCTCGGCTTCGCAACTTTTTGGCTATTTGCGCAATCGACAGCGTTAAGATGTTATTTTTCATCTTCCGACTCCCGCTGAACGCTTTTTAGCGGCGAAACACGAATACTTACCGGTGCAACTGTTGGCGTTAATTTTTCTTTTGCCCAGCTATTGAGTGCATCGAAGCGAATCGTCCACTGTTCAAGAACATTCTGAACACTTTGTTGATAGCGCTCATCAGCATCAATCATTGCCAATCGAGTTTTGATATCCATCATTTTTGCCTTCTATAAAAAAGGCGGGTATTCCCGCCTCAGCTTATTTGCCATCAACAATTTGCTCAGCTTTTTCAGCTAAAGCAGTGTTCACATTGTTCTTCCAAGATGTTGCTTTGGTTGGATAGCCTTTAATATTTTTGGCGTAAGCGGCAATATTCATGTTGTGGTCCCAAGACTCTTTGGTCACCAACACATGCTCTGGATAACCTTTGGCTTTCACATTTCGCATGACCGCCTGACGCACGATATCTTTAGGCAGATTTGAGAAATATTTATCCGCGATGGCAATCGCTTTATCGGTATCTTTATAGATAAACTGCGATGCTTGCTCAAACGCTGTTACAACCGCCTGAGCTCGTTTGGGATGCTTAGCCAAATAACCGTTGGTGGTGGTTAAGCTGGAAAACGCAAAGGGGAACCAATCTTTATTGGCCGAGAAAGAATAGACAATCGGTAATTTATTTAACTCTTCAGCTTGAGAAACCTGTGGCTCTACAGCCAACGCATAGTCAGCGCGCCCAGCTGCGACAGCGGGAATTTCATTGCCAATTGGTACATGCACAAACTTAACGTTTTTAATCCCTTTTTGTTTAGTCAGATAACTCATAAATGCCCAAGTCGTATCTGGCTGTGGACTAGTAACGACGCGTTTACCTGCAAGTGCCTTGAGGTTATTTTGTAAAGACGTGCCATCTTTACCAAAAATGAACACTGTCGGGGCATTTTGCACCGCAGCGACCACTACACCATCGGCTCCCATCTCGCGCGATTTAGGCACAAACACTGGGTCTTGAATCGAGAAATCCGCTGACCCACCAATCACGGCGGCCCAAGACTGGGCACCACCGCCACCGGTGCTAATTTTGACGTCAACTCCTTGTTGTTTAAAAAATCCCTCATCTTTTGCCACATAAAGAGGAAGATACAACAGTGATTGAAATGCCTGATTAATCGTCACCTTAGCAAGCTCGGCACCATGAGATTGGGCACTAATTCCCAACGCTAAACAAATTGCAGTTGTTTTGAATAATTTCACTTTGTTCATTTTTTTGCCCTTTCCCAAGAGAGAAGCGTGCGCTCCAATAGCGCAACGAGTCCGTTAAAAAACAACATCATCAGCATCACAAGCATGACGCCAGCTAATACGATATTCATACTAAAGTTCGAACTGCCGAGTAGAATCATGTGACCGACTCCAGCATCAGAGGAGATATATTCCCCGACAATCGCCCCAACCAAAGCAAAACCAACGTTCAGTCGCAGTCCCGAGATGACCCATAACATTGCCGATGGAACAACGAGCTTGCGAAAAATAGTGGAGCGAGAGGCATCAAAAGAGCGCAGCAGGTTAATTAAATCAGGGTCCGTGCGAAGCGCTCCTTTATAGGAAGTCGTCAATGAAATAACGATGCACGAAAAGGCAACAATCATGACTTTTGATGTCATCTCTGTGCCAAACCAAATAATGGTGATCGGAGCGATCGCCAATACCGGAATTGAACCGATGGCCGCAATGAAGGGTGCTGATAAATCAGAAATAAACTTGGAATACCACAGCAGTAGCCCAAGGGCTGACCCACCAACGGCACCGATTAAAAATCCGTAGATAGTTTCGCGGGCAGTGATCCAGATATCACTGAACAATTCACCAGATTGAAAACGCTGCACTAACACATCCCAAACCATGCTAGGACTAGCAAATAGAAACTTGCTGATACTTCCTTGGCGAACGCCAATTTCCCAAGCCGCGAGCAAAATCACCACAATCGATATTTGCAGCACCAACAACACATACAAGCGAGTTTTCGGTGAGTATAAAAGCGGTTTTTTTACCTTTTTTGCCGCTAGCTGCGACTGACTTAACTTGGATATAGTGCTCATATAACCTCCCTTTCAATTAAGCAGCTGGCAATGGCGCAGTACCGATGCTGCGCCAGATCTGTTCATAATATTCATTAAATCGAGGCGATAAGCGCCGCTGAGGGATATCTCGCGCATCAGTTTGTAAATCGATATGGATCTCTTGAACAATCTCACCAGGATGGGCTTTCATGACATAGACTCGATCAGACAACGTCACAGCTTCTTCGATATCATGAGTGATGAAAACTACGGTTTTTTTCTGCTCTTTGACCACCTTTAAAAGTTCGGTTTCAAGAGAGATTTTTAGCGGGTAATCCAGCGCTTTATAGGCTTCATCCATCAGAATGATGTCCGGGCGGGTCACCATCGTGCGCATCAGAGCAACGCGCTGTCTCATTCCACCAGAAAGCTGTGAAGGGTATTTATTTTCATACCCTTCAAGATGATAGGTTTTAAAAAGCTCGCCAGCTTGCTCATGCGCCTTCTTTTTACTGACGCCGCGAACTTCAAGCCCTAAAATGACGTTCTCCATCACGCTGCGCCACGGAAACAACAAGTCTTTTTGCAGAACATAGCCGAGATGTTCACTAGGGGAGCCGGTAGTTTCGCGATTATTAATCAGAACATGGCCTTCATCGGGGCTCAAGAGACCTGTGATAATATTAAACAGCGTTGATTTACCACAGCCACTAGGGCCTACAAACGAGATAAATTCATTTGTATCAGCATGAAAATTTAGCCCTTTTAAAACATTTACCGGCCCCGTATCCGCGTCATAGCTTTTGTGGATGTTAATCGCTTCAAGCACCTTCGTCATATTGCTCTCCATATTGTTTTGCGTGATGTGAACGTACGGTGAGTACCGAGGGATGAGCCTGAACTGGCACATAATCTTTGAGAAAGTTGTATCCGATATAGTCGGTGCTTCGCGCTTGTGTGATAGCTTGGCGAATATTGACTTCAGCCAGTGCCATCCCTTCGCTATATCCGGTGCATGCGACAATCTTACCTAGCGGATTAATAATGCGGCTGTGACCGTGATAGTCGAGATTGCCGTGATGGCCAAAGTGATTTGACTCAACCATCCAGCACTGATTTTCCAGAGCCCTTACGCGACCAAACAAGGTGTAACTATCCACCATTGAATCCTCGTTAGGGTCGTCACTGTCACGGGCGAGCGCCCAAGCCGTTGGCATAATCATGATCTCAGCCCCTTTGAGGGCTAATTCACGCGTGCTCTCTGGAAAGACCTTGTCATAACAGATCAACATGCCGATACGGCCTAAGGGCGTATCAAACACCGGGAAATTATCGCCAGGGTAATAGACGTGCTTTTCATCACCAGGCTGATGGACCTTACGATAGCGGCCCACTTCCCCCTCTGGCCCCAATAGGACGACGCTATTAAACAGCACCTGTGGGTAATCAGGGTGACGCTCAGTCAAACCAACTACACAGTACAGACCAAGCGTTTTGACACGTTCAGTGATTTGCGTAATAGCAGAACCATTAGATATCACTTCAGCTTGCTCAAATTGCCAACGCACATTATCAAAATTAAGCGATAATGTATCAGTGAGATACCCTTGCAAGATCTGCTCAGGGAAAACCACCAGTTGCGCACCTTTGTCCTTTGCCTCATCCAATCTGCTTAGAATTGCTGCGCAGTTTTGCTCTTTGTCATAGACCGCTTGCATCGAAATGCTCGCAATACATATTGATTTCATCTGGACATCCTCGCTGTTGAGCCAACAAACCAACGACGAACTTACAAAAGTTAATCGACTGAAATAAATCCAGAAAATTTAAACAGCTGCGAGCTCATCATAATTTCCATTGGCAATAACAAGAGCAAGACACATACCAAATACTCATATTGAGGCTGTTTCGTTACTAAGGCAGGGAATGAATGAAAAAAGAGTAAATTATATGGTTCAAAATTGAACAAATCGCAATAAATAAGTGCATTGATGAACAATAAATATAAATTTAACTTATATTTTTCAACAATTATGAATAGATAAAAGAACAAGTTAACTAACTAGTTAAAATGCTTAAGAAGGGATCTATAGGCATAAAAAAACCCCTATCCATCGGATAGGGGTTCTCAATAGAAGCCTGGCGGTGTCTTACTTTCACATGGAGAAACTCCACACTATCATCAGCGCAACTGCGTTTCACGTCTGAGTTCGACATGGTATCAGGTGGTTCCACAGCGCTATGGCCACCAGGCATAAACTTTTAAATAAATTTATGACCACCTGAGCAGGATGTAAAAAACCCCGTCCATTCGGACAGGGTCTGATTCGAAGCCTGGCAGTGACCTACTTTCACATGGGGAAACCCCACAC